>NZ_JACHTO010000023.1:0-19297 GCF_020135895.1 Campylobacter sp. 2457A
AGTTTTTTGTTTTTTTGTTTTTTTATTTTTATTATCTTCTATTATTCTTAGTTGAATTATCTTGTTTTTATTTTTTGTTCTTGTTAATATTTTTGGTTTTAGTTGGTTTATTTTTTGGGATTAAATTTGAAAGATTTTTCTCCTATAGCAGTGATTTGATAATATAAATTGATCGTTTTATAAAGATTAAATTTTGCCCTCAAAAGTTCTTCTTCGCTAGAATTTAAAGCATTGGCAGCATCTAGATAATCTTTTAACTCGCTTTTGCCTAAATTATATTTTTCATAATAAGCTTTTTTGATCAACTTTTCTTTTGAGTTAATCTCTTCTAAATTTTTTAAAAGTGAAATATTGCTTTGATAATCCTTATAATTAAGCTCATATTCATTAATCGCACTTTGTAAAATTTGTTCGTATTCTACTAAAAGTTTATCGTATTCAAATTCTGAAATTTTGATATTTTGACGCACTCTACCATAATCAAGAAAAGGAAGGGAAATTTTGATATTTCCGCTTAAAATTTCAAATTTAAAACTATCATTAAAATTTTCATCACTGCCATTTAAAATTCCGCCCAAAGAAACACTTGGCAATATGGATTTTTGCATAGAAGTGTAATCTTTAAAAGCGGATTTTAGATTATTGATCTTAGCTTGTACATCCGGACGATAAGCAAGTACTTTTAAAGGAATGTTAAATTCAGGCTTTAACTCTTTAAAATCAGACAAAGACAAGGTTTTAAAATATTCTATATAAGAAAACCCCTCTTTTTTGCCTAACAAATCTTGCAAATTTTTAATCAATAAATTTCTATTTTGCTCATTGCTTAAAAGATTTTGCTTTGCTTTTAAAGCACTTTGCTCTAAATTCAGCAAATCAAGCTCTTCTATCTTTCCAAGCTCGTATTTATAAGTATAAAGCTCTTTCATTTGAGTTAAATTTTGAAAATATTGTTCAAGTAAATTTTGCATATCATTAAAATAGGCAAGTTCAAAAACATCATTTAAAGCTGTATTAACCATGCTGATTTTTAAATTTTGCAAATCATATTCACTTGCCTTTGCACTAAATTCACTTGCCTTTGCACTATCTCTTATCTTTCCATAAATGTCTAATTCATAACTTAAATTTAAAGCATTGTTAAAATTTTTACCTTCTAATCCTGAATTTAAATTTTTACTCTTTGCAAATCCCAAATTAGCACTCAAACTCGGATATAAATCATAATCAATCAAGTCAGCCCTAGCCAAAGCACTCAATAAATTTAATCTCGCCACTTTAACATCGCTATTATTTTTTAAAACATAATCTATAAATTCATCCAAACGCTTATTATCATAAGCTTTGTACCATTCATAGCTTATATTTAAATCCTTTAAATCACTCTGTTTTATCGAAGGCTCTTTGGGTAAAACCAACTTTGTCCCACAAGCTGTTATAAAAAAACCGATTAAAAAGCTGATCAAAATTTTCATTTTATTCCTTTGATAAAGCATGAATAGGATTTAAATTCGCCGCATTTCTGGCAGGAAAAAATCCAAAAATCACTCCGATTAAAATTGAACTTAAAAGGCCTAAAAGTATAGAATATGCATTTAAAATCATCGGAAAATCAGTGCTTAAATGATTAAAAGCAAAGATCACAAATACAGATAAAATAACCCCCAAAATCGCCCCTATAGTACATATCATAATCGCTTCAATTAAAAATTGCATCATAATATCTTCTCTTCTAGCACCTATAGCCATACGAATTCCAATTTCTCTTGTTCTTTCACTCACAGAAACAAGCATGATATTCATCACACCAATTCCTCCAACCACAAGAGCGATGATCGCTACACAAATTGTAAGTATTGTTGTTGTTTTTTTGTTTGCTGTATAGGTTTTTCTAAAAGTGTCAGAATTGAAAGTGAAGAAATCTTTTTGCCCTCTTTTAAGGGTTAAAACACGTATAATCGCACTTTCAGCTAAAGTAGAATCCATATCATCTTTAACCTTAACAACAATTTCACGCAATTTTTTATCTCCAGTAATTTTATTCATAAGCGTTGTATAAGGGATGTAAAGACGCACAACATTATCATCAAATATTTTATTTTGATCTTTTTTCAAAATTCCTATAATTTTAAAAGGTTGAGAATCAAAAATCACCACTCGGCCTAAAACATCTTCATTGCTTAATTCTGGAAATAAATTCTTTTTAGCATTAAAATCAAGAACGACAACATTTGAACTATGCTGCACCTCATCTTCACTTAAAATTCTTCCTGTATCAATCTTTAAGCCATCAATGGCAAAATTATTAACCCCTACTCCCTCGGCTTTAGCGTTTAAAGAAATATTACTATAAGTTGCCACGCCTGAAGAGCTAGTGTAAGCATCCACAGCTTCTAAAAAATTTAAGCTTTTTAAAGTTTTTAGATCACTAAAATTAAGCCTCGTTTTACCCGAACGCAAATCTCCAAATCCTTTACCTGGAAAGATCTCTATACTACTTGTGCCAAGATCAGAAATAGATTGCAAAACTCTAGCTTGCGAGCCAAGTCCTAAAGCCACGACACAAACCACAGAGGCAATTCCTATAATAATACCAAGCATCGTTAAAATAGAACGCAACTTATGTGCAATTATAGAAGAATAAGCGATTTTAAAACATTCAAAAGCTTGATTTTTAAGCAAAGCTAAAGTTTTTCTTTCTTTCGTCATCACTCTAGGAGTAATTTTTTGATCATTTATGCTTTTTTTCTCTTTGCTATCGCTTAAAATTTCACCATCTTTTATTTCAATAACTCTTTTAGCTTGTTGGGCGATTTTAGGATCATGAGTAACTAAAACAATAGTATGGCCTTGCTTATTTAATTTTTGCAAAATTTCAAGCACCATAATCCCACTTTTGCTATCTAAAGCTCCAGTTGGCTCATCAGCTAAAATCAATTCTCCGCCATTCATCAAAGCTCTTGCTATAGAAACGCGTTGTTGCTGTCCGCCACTTAACTCATTAGGTTTAGAATAAAGCTTATGACCTAGATCAAGATCGCTTAAAAGCTCTTTAGATCTTTGTTTTCTCTCTTGCACATTTTTACCCGCATAAATAGCAGGTAAAGAAACATTTTCACTAGAATTAAATAAATTTAAAAGATTATAACGCTGAAAAATAAAACCTATTTTTTCACGTCTTAATCTCGCTTTTTCATCATGGTTAAGATTGGTAACCTCATACTCATCTAATAAATAATTTCCACTGCTTGGACTATCCAAAGTTCCTATGATATTAAGCAAAGAGGTTTTTCCGCTTCCGCTTTGACCGATAATTGCTACAAATTCACCCTTTTCTATATCAAGATTGATATTTTTTAAAATAGCATTTTCACCTATATTTTTATAGATATTTCTTAAGCAAATCATTAAAATCTCAATTTAATTTTTGATGCAAGTCCATCAGCACTAGAGCTGAGTATTAAATTCTCATTTTCACTCACACCTTGTAAAATTTCAGTATTAATAGCATCTTTAATCCCAAGTTTAACGTATTTTTTAATAGCTTCATCATTTTCTAAAACCTCAACATAATAACCTTTTTCATCGTTTTTAATCGCATAGTTTGGAACGACAATCACATTTTTAGCACTCGCAACGATGATCTCATTTTCAACACTCATACCTATACGTAAAAAATTATCCTTATTTGGAACATAAAATTTAGCATAATAATAAATCGCATTAGAAGTTGAACTAGAAGAACTTGAATCCGAATTTGAACTCGAATCACTCACTTCAGTATCAGCTGGATCGATGCTTTCTATTTTAGCATGATAAGTCTTTTGAGGATCGCTTAATAAAGAAAAATTAAGTTCTGTTCCTACTTTTATCTTACTCACATCCGCTTCAGCAACTTCCATTCTCACTTCCATTTCATCTAAATTAGCTATGCGAACTATAGTAGGTGTGTTTTGATTTGCATTAACAGTTTGTCCTTCATCAACTGCTACATTAATAATCACCCCATTAATCGGAGCGGTTATCGTGGTATAATCTAAATCTTTTTGAGCATTTTTAAGCGTGATTTCAAGCTGAACAACTTGTGCATTAAGATCGGCAACATTGGCTTTAAGAGTATAATAATTATTTTTTTGACTTTCTAAATTCTCTAAAGAAGTCGCCTTTAAAGCGTAAAGCTTCTTTTCTCTTTCGTATTGTTTTAAAGCAATATCTAAGGCAACCTTCTTGCTTTCTAAATTTGCCTTAGCACTTTGAAGTTCTGCTTTTGTAATATCCAAATCATTTTGCTGCTTATCTTTATCAATTTGAGCGATCAAATCGCCTTGTTTGACATAAGAACCCACATCCACGTAAAGTTTTAAAATTTGTCCGCTAACTTGAGCTCCAACATCAACTTGATCTTTAGCATAAACTTTTCCTATGGCTTCTATGGATTGAGATATATTGTCTCTTTGTATTTTTTGAGTGAGGTAAGTCACCTTTTCTTTATCATAAAAAAACCAATAATAAACCCCGCTAAGAATAACAGTCAAAAACACTACTATAAAAATAATCTTTTTTTTCATTAAAAACCTTATCAATATATTATTAATATCAATTTTAAAGTTTGAAAGTGAATTTTTTGTGAATTATTGTAAATTTTTAACGTTTAAATATAAGTTAAAGTATTATAATTTTTATTTTTTAATAAAAAAGCTTTTTTAATTTACTACAAAAAAATATAATTTCAATCAAAAACACATTCTAAAAAGGAAAAATAATTGCGTTTTATTATAATACTTTTATTAAATTTTTGCATTTCATTTGCTTCCATTTTATCTTTAAACGATGCCTTTCATGTTGATTCAAAAAAATACGATAGCTCTATTATCATCGATGTAAAATTAGGACAAGATATTTATCTATATGCAAACAAAATCAAACTTCACATTAACGACAAAGATATAACATCTTTTTTAAATTTTCCCCCAAGTGTTGAAGAAAATAACGAAAAAGTATATTTTAAAGAATTAAATTTAGCCTTGCCTAATTTACTTTTAGAACATTATACTAAAAACAATCTCAATCAAATCAAATTCGAATTTCAAGGTTGTTCTAAACAAGGTTTATGTTATAACCCTCAAATTTGGTATCTAGATCTAAGCTATCAAAACAACCAATTTTCAGTTTCAAAACCTTACAAACAAACTAAACAAACCAAACCTAAAGAAACTTTTAATTCTCAATCCGAAGAAGGAATGATCGCTAATTTTCTAGCTACAAATAATCTTTTTTGGATTTTGCTTAGTTTTTTTGGCTATGGAATTTTACTCTCTCTTACGCCTTGTATTTTACCTATGATCCCTATTTTATCTTCCTTATTGATCGCAAAAAGCGGGGGTAAAAATTCTAAAAAACACAGCTTTCTTCTTTCTTTTATTTATGTATTTTTTATGTCTTTAGCATACGCAATTGCTGGAGTGATTGCGAGTTTTTTAGGTGCAAGCGTTCAAGGAATTTTACAAAAACCTAGCGTTTTAATTATGTTTGCACTGATTTTTGTTCTTTTTGCACTTGCGATGTTTGATATTTTACGTTTTGAAATGCCTTTAAAATTTCAAAATTTCATACACAAAAAAAGCGATAATAAAAAAGGTATTATAGGTATAGCCATCATGGGCTTTTTATCTGCTTTGATCGTAGGACCTTGCGTTGCAGCTCCTTTGGCTGGAGCCTTAATATACATAGCAAATACCAAAGATGCATTACTTGGTGGAAGTGCCCTTTTTGTAATGAGTTTTGGCATGGGAATTCCTTTGCTTTTTATAGGCTTAGGGTTAGGATTTTTAAAACCTGGTGCTTGGATGGAAAAAATAAAAGTATTTTTTGGCTTTGTTATGCTTGCGATGGGCATTTGGATACTCTCTCGTATCATAGAGACTCATTACATTTTAATGGCCTTTGGAATTTTAGGTGTGTTTTTTAGTGTTTTTATGGGAATTTTTGAAAAAGCTCTTGATGCTTTTGCTAAGATTAAAAAAAGCATTTTGATTTTAGTTTTAAGCTATTCTCTTTGTTTATTTTTAGGTGGACTTTTTGGAGCAAAAGATTTTTTAAACCCTTTAAACTTTAGCACAAAGCAAGAAAATCAAGCTTTAAATTATCATTTTATAAACAATCTTGATCAAATCAATCAAGAAATAAAAAACAATCAAGCTTTAATGCTTGATTTTACAGCGTCTTGGTGTGAAAATTGCAAACTATTAGATGAACTTACTTTTAGCGATCAAAGAGTTATTGATCAAGTTAAAAAATATAAATTGATCAAAGTTGATGTCAGTCAAAACAATAATGAAGACATAAAAACGATGAAAAAATTTAATGTTTTTGGACCGCCTGTTTTGATTTTTTTCGAAAATGGTAAAGAAAAATTAAAAATTACAGGTTTTATAAGTGCCGATGATTTGTTAAAAAAGTTAAAATCATAAAAACAAATTTTTATAAAAATTCAAAATAAGATTTAAAATTTTTATAATTACTTATCATTTACTTTTAATTTTTATACTTACAAACGAATACAAACATTCATAAGAAAACTCCTTAAAATTGCATCTAGTTGAGTTACATACTCGACTAGATTTTGTCTTTTTATGACTTCAAAATTAAATCCAAAAATAAACTTTAAGTATTTTTTAAGATAAACTCTTATTTTTTATGCTACAATTACATCGTTTTAATTTTAATTTTAAGAAGGAGAATTCTCATGAAACTAGTTAAACTTAGTTTAGTTGCAGCTCTTACTGCAGGTGCTTTTTCTGTAGCTAGTGCTACTCCAATGGAAGAAGTAATTAAAGATATCGATGTATCTGGAGTATTAAGATACAGATATGAGTCAGGTTCTTTTGATAAAAAATTTCCTGGTTCAAAAGATGATTTAATTACTAGCAAACAAAACCATCAATACAGAGCACAACTTAATTTTAATGCTGCTATAGCAGATAATTTTAAAGCTTTTATTCAATTTGATTATAACTCAAAAGATGGTGGATTTGGAGATAATAAAAATAACATTAGTAACACTAGTGATGGATTCCATGTTCGTCAATTATATTTAACTTATACAAATGAAGATGTAGCTACAAGTGTAATCGCTGGTAAGCAACAACTTAACACTATCTGGACAGATAATGAAATCGATGGTTTAGTTGGAACAGGTATAAAAGTAGTAAATAATAGCATCGATGGCTTAACTTTAGCTGCATTTGCTGTAGATAGTTTTAATGAAGGACAAGATCAAAAATATGGTGATACCGACGCTAGTCCTGTTTTAAATTGGCAAAAAAATCTTTATGGTGCTGCAGCTATAGGTTCTTATGAAGCTCTTGGCGGACAATTTAACCCACAATTATGGTTAGCTTATATGGATGAAAATGCTTTCATGTATGCTTTAGATGTAGCTTATAGCACAACTATTTTTGATGGTGTAAATTGGACCCTTGAAGGTGCTTATTTAGGAAACTCTGTTGATAGCAAACTTAAAAATAATATTAACGGTGCTGGCTATGGTGCTGGCAATGGCAACTTCTTTGCTTTAAAAGGTGCTATTGAAGTAAATGGTTGGGATGCTAGCCTTGGTGGTTTATACTACGGTGATAAAGAAAAACCAACTTTAACTGTAATTGAAGATCAAGGAAATCTTGGTTCTTTACTAGCTGGTCAAGAAATTTTCTATACTGAAGGTTCTCAATTAAATGGTAGCCTTGGTAGAAATATCTTCGGTTATATAACAGCTGGTTACACTTTCAATGAAACAGTACGCGTAGGCGGTGATTTCGTATATGGTGGAACAAAAACAGGCTTTATAGGCCTTGGTGGTAAAAAATTAGAAGCAGTTGCAAGAGTAGATTACAAATACTCTCCAAAACTTGACTTCTCAGCATTCTATTCTTATGTAAATGTAGATAGAGATCATGGTGCTAAAGGCGATCATAACGCTGTAAGACTTCAAGCTCTTTACAAATTCTAAAAATCACTTAGAATTAAAACTTTTAAAGCTAGGTTTTATAAAACCTAGCTTTTTTTATGTCTAAAAAATCTTTCATTTTTTATAAAAATATTTATCAGTTGCCTTAGAAAATTTTTGATTGGCTATGATTTAAACCAATCAGCTATTTTTTCAAAAAATCCCTTTTGTTCTTGATGCATACCATCTTTAATCCCAAAACTTTCACTGAGTTTTTCTAAAAGTTCTTTTTGTTCATCATTTAAAGAATTAGGAAATTTAATAGAAATTTGGACGATTTGATTACCGATATAAGAACTATGCACATCTTTTACCCCTTCTTTCTCAAGAACAAATCTTTGACCATCTTTAGCACCTTTAGGTAAATTTAAAACCGCTTCTCCTCGTATAGTAGGGACTTTCACACTCTGTCCTAAAATAGCTTGAGTAAAAAATACCGGATATTCTATATATATATCATTCTCATCTCTTATAAAAGTTCTATCCTCATCAACAATAATTTTAACATACAAGTCGCCCCTAGAGCCATTTTTACTTATATTACCTTTAGAATTAACTCTTAAATTCATCCCGCTATCTACACCTTCTGGGATACTAATTTCAACTTGTTCTTTTATCTCTTCATAGCCTTTACCTTTACAATCGCTGCATTTTTCACGAATGCTTTCTCCACTTCCCTTGCACTCCGGACAAGTTTGTGCAAAAGTGATAAATCCTTGAGAAATTCCTACTTGTCCGCTTCCTTTACACTTAGGACAAGTTTGAAATTTTCCATCTTTAGATCCTGTTCCTTGACAAGTTTTACAAGAATTTTTATAAACAAAATCTATATTTTTTTTACATCCAAATATAGCTTCTTTAAAACTCAATCTTAAATTAACAATCAAATCACTTGCAAATTTTTCATCACTTGTTTTCTTACGACGCGATGAACGACCAAAACCATCACCAAAAAAGCTAGAAAAAATATCCCCTAAGTCCTCAAAACCTCCAAAACCAGAAGTATTTCCAAAGCCTCCCCCTTTTAATCCATCTTTGCCATATCTATCATAAATAGCGCGTTTTTCATCGTTACTCAAAACCTCATAGGCTTCATTGACTAATTTAAATTTGTCTTCAGCTTCTTTATCTCCTTGATTTCTATCTGGATGATATTTTAAAGCCATTTTTCTATAAGCTTTTTTTATTGTATCTTTATCTGCGCTTTGTGTAATTTCTAAAATCTCATAATAGTCTAATTCCATATAAAATCCTTAACTTTTGTAATAAAAAATATCAAAAAAGCTAATTTTAGCAAAATTAAACTCAATAATTTATCAAAATTTAAATAAAATTATGTAAATATTATTAAAACGATAAAATAATAATGAAGGAAAACATTAAATGATTAACGTATTAATGATAGAAGATGATCCTGATTTTGCACAACTTTTATCTGAATATTTAGCTCAATTTAATATAAAAATTACAAATTTTGAAACCCCACAAGAAGCTTTAAATATGGGTATGCAAGGTTATGATTGTTTGATTTTAGATTTAACCCTACCTGGAATAGACGGACTTGAAGTCTGTAGAGAAATCAGACAAAAAAATAATATTCCTATTATTGTTTCTTCAGCAAGAGGAGATCTTAGTGATAAAGTAGTAGGACTTCAAATCGGTGCAGATGATTATCTTCCTAAGCCTTATGATCCTAAAGAAATGTATGCAAGAATCACTAGTCTTATTCGTCGCACAAAGAGAGTTGAAACTTCAAACAATGAAAATATCAACTCTGCCTTTAAAATTGATGAAAGAAGGCATGAAATCAGCTACAATGATAAAGTTTTAACTCTAACTCCTGCTGAATATGAAATTTTAGAATATCTTATTCAACAGCACAGTTATAGCGTGTCTAGAGAGCAACTTGTCAATCGTTGTAAAAATCTTAAAGATAAAGATTCTAAAAGTTTAGATGTAATCATTGGCAGATTAAGAACTAAAATCAATGATAGTTCCAAATCTCCAAAACATATTTTTTCCGTTAGAGGAATAGGATACAAACTTATAGGATGATTCAAAAAAAGTATTCTATTTATACAAAATTAGTTGTTTTATTTGTCGTAACCTTTCTTCTAGTTTGCATTCTTTTTATTGTTTTACTAAAAATTGAAGAAAATGCTTATGCTGAAGAAGGGGTTTTAAGACAAAAAAACCTCGTTAAAAATATGATCAATTCTTATAATCCAAATTTTAATATAGACGCTTATTTTAATAACAATAATTTTTCTACTGTAAAAAATCCAGACTTAATACATACCATTAAAGAAGATGGCGAAATTCTTTTTTATGATAGCAATGATAAGGTATGCCATTTTATTTCTTTAAAATATCATAATAATCTTTATATCGATATTCAATGCGGTGATTTTAAAAAATTTTATAAAGAAAATATTAATGATAGAATTTACAATCTTTTATTGATAGGATTTTTCTTTTTTTCCTTTTTGGTTGTTTTTATGTATTTTTCAGTTTTAAAATCCCTTGAGCCTCTTAAAAAACTTAGAAAACAAGTTGCTGAAGCCGCAAATGGAAAAAAACCTGATTTTGTAGATTATCAAGAAGATGAAATAGGAAAAATTGCCTTTGAATTTAAAAAAGCCTTTACAAGGAATCAAGAATTAATACAATCAAGACAACTTTTTTTACGTACGATTATGCATGAGTTAAAAACTCCTATAGGAAAGGGAAGAATCATTGCAGAAATGATCAAAGAAGACAAACAAAAGGAAAGATTGATCGATATATTTTCGCGTATGGATTCTTTAATCAATGAATTTGCAAAAATAGAAAATCTTTTCTCAAAAAACTATAATTTGCATTTTAAACCCATCCATTTTAGTACCATACTTGAAGAAGCTAAAAATTATCTAATGAGAGATGATTTTAATAAAATTGTCAAAATTCACTTAAAAAGTGATGCTTTGATTAATGTTGATATGGAAATTTTTCCTTTAATCTTAAAAAACTTAATTGATAATGCTTTAAAATATTCAAGCGATGGAACTTGTGAAATATATTCTCATCATCAATATTTTGTTATTCAAAATCCAGGACGCAAATTAAGCGAACCTATAGAATATTATTTTGAGGCTTTTACCCGAGAAAAAGATGAAAAAGTAAAAGGGATGGGCTTAGGTCTTTATATTGTCTTTGAAGTATGTAAATTACATAATTTTGATATTATCTATTATTATGAAAATAATAAACACTGTTTTAAAGTTTTTTTCGGAGAAAAAAATCATAATGAAACACAAAAATGATTTGGAAAAATTTAACAATTTAATTGAAAGTTTTTCAAATTTACCTACTATAGGCAAAAAAACTGCTATTCGTCTTGCTTATTATATATGCATAAATAATCAACTTGAGGGTATGAAACTTGCACACAATATTGAAAATGCCTTGCGTTTTATCAAACCTTGCCAACAATGCGGATCTTTAAGCGAAAACGAACTTTGCGGAATTTGTACCGATGAAGAAAGAAATAAAGACATCTTATGCATCGTTGAAACTCCAAAAGACATTCTCATTATAGAGGAGAGTAAAAGCTATCAAGGCTTATATTTTGTATTGGATGGATTAGATAATGAAAAAATATTAAAACTAGAAGAAATGATACTAAAACAAAATAGCAAAGAGTTAATTTTTGCCCTACCTCATAGTATTAACTCAGATGCAACTATTTTTTTTATTGAAGATAAATTTAAAAAATTAAATCTGAAATTTAGCAAAATCGCTCAAGGTATTCCAAGCGGGGTTAATCTTGAAAATGTCGATACCATTTCTTTAAATAAAGCAATTCAATATCGCACTAAAATTGAAATTTAACTCTTGTACGCATTATTTGCTAATTCTTGTAAAGAATAATTCTTAACTTTTTTACACTCAAAACCTTCTTTTTTTAAATAATCTAGCAAAGTTTTTTTCATAATTTCGCTTGATTTTAAAATTTCATTTGAAAGCTGAAAACTCATTGGCTCTATACGTTTAGGAATACAAGCTAAAATTTGAGTTTGAGGTAAATCACCCATTAATTCCATATATTGCAGAGTTTGAAGCATTTCAACTTCATGCGCACTTCCACTCCAATTAAGATTTTTTGGCATTGCCTCATAAGGAAAGAAAAATACATCTCCTATATTTGCATTATCAGCATCAATACAGTCTATTAAAATTACTCTATCATAACTTGCGATTATATAACTTAATTGTAAAGCTAAAGTTCCACCATCTATAAACTCTATACTATGAATGGGATGAGTAAATTCATAATTTTTTTTCAAAAAATTACAAACATGAACTCCTATGCCCTCATCCGCAAACATAATATTCCCTATGCCAAGCACAAGGAATTTCAATTTCTCTCCTCTTTGACATATTTATAACCGCTAAAAATCGCATCCATAGCACCATTTTTGCCTTTAACAGCATTAAAAATAGCCATATAAACATGAATAGGAACAAAAATCATCACAACCCACATTAAAATTCTATGATAAATTCTAACTTCTGCCAATCCACCCAATTTCGCTTCAAGTGGTTTTAAAAGATCATATAACATCCCACCTAAACCCTCATGATAGGTATGAGTGTAAAGAATAAGTCCTGTTAAAATGATACCAAGCATCACAAGATAAAATAAAAAATAAGTCACAAATTGCAAAGGATTATAAACACCTCTTAGGTGTGGATGTTTGCCTAAAAAAATATAAAATTTAATTTGATTAATCCAAAGCTTAATGCTAAAAAGATCTAAAATAGAAACACGCTCTTTATGACTGATTTTATCGCAAAAGAAAAGATAAAATTTAAAAATAATACAAGCAATTAAAACAAATCCTACAGCTTGATGAACTAAACGATATTTAGCCTGCATAAAATTTACAGGCTCAAAACTACTCATAGGACTTTGAAATACATAAGAAATATAATATCCAGTTCCTATTAAAATCACTATAGCAATCGCTCGAATCCAATGTGTTAAACGCAATCCGATGCTAAATTCATATTCAGCTTTTCTTTGTAATTTTTCTTCTTTACTGCTCATAAAAAGCCTCCTATAAATTTACATTGACTTTATATTCGCTTAAATTATTTCCTTTGGTATCCATAACATGCACAGCACAAGCTATACAAGGATCGTAAGAATGAATTTTGCGTATAATTTCAAGTGGTTGTTTAACATCAGCTATTTTAAGACCTATTAAACATTGTTCATAACTTCCACCTACTCCATTAGCATCTTTTGGACTCGCATTCCATGTTGAAGGAACTACAGCTTGCCAATTTTCAATCACACCATCTTTTATTCTACACCAATGGCTTAAAGTTCCTCTTGGTACATGACCCATATACCGGCCTCTATATTCACCATTAACCATTTTACTTGTATCTGGAGTATAAGGTGCGCAAGTAGTTTGATCTACTTTTAAATTTTCTACCAAATTATCAAAGGCTCTTAAAGTATTATTAGCCACAATTTTAGCTTCCAAACAGCGAGTAGCGGTTCTTCCAAGAGTGCTAAATACTGCATTTAAAGGAAGTCCTGTTTCTTTTAAAAACTCATCAACCACTGGAACAACATTTTTATTTCCTTTAGCATAATTAACTACTATATTTGCAAGAGGTCCAACTTGCATTGGATTTCCTTCATAACGTGGTGCTTTAATCCAACTATATTTTCCTTTAGTATCAAAAACCTTAGAATCAACCTTATTTCCATGATGATCTATACTATCTCCATCAACAAATCCTGTATAATTTGGATTTGTTTTGCCATCATAAGGATGTAATGGTTCATTATCTACATACCAAGAATGAGTCGCTTCTTCAGTAATTTTATTTTCATCTACCTCATAAACTTTACTCAAATCTCCATTTTTAATTATGCCGCTTTCAAATAACCATTCATTTTTTCCGAGTTGAAATTCTTGAAAAGTAAATAGATTATTTACTCCGATATCATTTAAAACACTGGCTTCATTTGCATAAGCTTTTCCTGCCATTACAAGATCTGGATAATAAGCACGATTAACAAAATCTTGCACTTCTTGGAATTTACTCATATATTCTCCCATTCTTGAAGGGCTTAAAAGATCCATAACACAAGTTACACCCCCAACGGTTAAGCTTTGCGGATGTGGATTTTTTGCTCCAAAAATAGCCATACATTGAGCAATAATTCTTTGAATTCTTAAACATTCTAAATAATGAGAAAGAACGATTAAATTTTCTTCCGGAGTTAAACGATAAGTTGGATGTCCATAATAAGCATTTGCAAAAGGTCCTAAATTGCCTTTATCTACAAAAGTTTTAAGTCTTTGTTTTACTTCAAGAAGTTTATCAGCCCCTGTTGCATAAGGATTTGAAGTATATTTAAAAGCCTCATCACTTGCTTTCTTAGGATCCGCACTTAAAGCACTCACCACATCAGCCCAATCAAGCCCATGAAGTTGATAAAAATGCACTATATGATCATGTAAAAAAAGAGCTGCATTCATCAGAGTTCTAGTAAGCAATGCATTTAAAGGAGGAATAATACCTAAAGCATTTTCAACAGCCACAATACCTGCTTTATAATGAGAAAATGTACATACTCCACAAATTCTTTGAGTCATAAAGCCCGCATCCCTTGGATCTCTTCCTTTAACAATGGTTTCAATACCACGCCACAAAGTAGAACCAGCATAAGCTTCTTTTACTACATTGTTATCATCAACAACAACTTCAACTCTTAAATGTCCTTCTATTCTTGTAATTGGATCAACGATTATTTTTTGACTCATTCTTACTCCTCATTTTTTTTCATAGAAGCAATCACAGCATGGGCAGCAATTGCAACTCCTGTAAGTGTTAATACGCCTATACCTATTTTATCTGAAACACTATCAGCACCCAAACCAAAAACAGTATCAAATTTATGGCTTGCCAAAGGCTCTTCAAAAGGTCCCATCTTATCCCAAAAATTTGGCTCAGAACATCCTATACAACCGTGCCCTGCTTGAATAGGCCAAGAGGTATGCTGATTAAACCTCTCTCTTGAACAATTGTTAAAAGTATAAGGCCCTTTACAGCCTACCTTGTAAAGACAATAGCCATTTTTCGCACCCTCATCACCAAAACTTTGTACAAATTCTCCTGCATCAAAATGTCCACGTCTCTCACAAAGATCATGAATTCTTAAACCATAAGCCCATTTTGGCCTATTATAAACATCAAGCGCTGGAAGTTCTTTAAAAAGTAGGAGTTGTAAAACATTACCTACTATATTTTTTTCACTTGGAGGACAACCTGGAACATTAATCACTGTTTTATTGGTAACCTTGCTTAAAGGTTGTGCATTACTTGGGTTTGGTCTTGCTGCTTGTATGCCCCCAAAAGAAGAACAAGTTCCAATAGCTAAAATCGCATAAGCATTTTCACTCGCTTCTTTACTAAGCTCATATCCAGTTTTTGCATGAGGCCCTATCGTAAGATAATGCTCTTTATCTCCACATGGAATACCACCTTCCACCATTAAAACATACTGACCCTTGTATTTTTCAATCGCATTTTCTAAATTTTCTTCTGCTTGCCAACCTGCAGCAGCCATTACAGTTTCATGATATTCTAAAGATATATAATCAAATATCAAACTATCAATCGTGGGTGTATCACTTCTTAATAAACTTTCACTACAACCTGTACATTCTGCCATATGCAGCCAAATAACAGGCAATCTATCCGCTAATTCCGCAGCCTTTGCCACCATAGGTGTAAAAGTCGCTGGAAGTGCTAAAAAAGCTGTCATAGCTCCTGCCCATTTCATAAAATCCCTTCTACTAAATCCAGCTTTTTCCAAAGCTTTAGGAATTGAAGAATTAGGATTTAAAGAAGGAAGCTTCTCAAGCGCCGCTAAACGAGACTCTATTTGATTATAATCGACCATGAAATTTTCCTTAAAAATAAAATCATTATACTAATAATAGAACAATACGATTTAAAATTAAATAAAATCAAAATAATAAAAAAATATTTTTATATTTTATTTGCTTAAACCTTTTTTTAATTTTCTAATTAAAAATCTAGCTGGATGAATGTAAGAAATAAAATCTTTATCGATACATAAAGGTTCATTTTCAATCAAAGCACAAAGATAACGTGCAGCCAATACAGCCGTAGAAAAAGCTCGAGATCCATGAGCAAAATTTAAATAAAAATTAGGAATATTTTGTGGTAATTTTTGCTCTTTATTTTTCGTCCATAATAAATCTTTATAACACTCCTTATAGAATTTTTCATCATAAGCCGCACCAACAATAGCAAATCGATCGCTAGAATAAGATCTAAATCCTACTTTAGATCCTTTGCAAATCAATTTTTCATCCCCTTTTAAAAATTCTTCAATATTTCTAATATTTTCTTCATCATCTTCTATTTTGGAGTTAAAATCAGAACTTAAACGATCATAACTCGCCCCTATAACTTGAATTTCTTCATTTTTTGGACAAATATAAGCTTTTGATGAAAGCGGATATTGAATATCGCAAAAAGGCTCTAAATGAGTAACTTGACCGCGAACTTTGCTTAAATTCATAAAATCATAGGATATAAAATCCTTAGTATCTGCACCCATAGCATAAATTAAAATTTCTGATTGATAAATATCTTTTATTCCATCAAAAAAAAGATTAAAAGTGCCATTTTTATGCTGATAATTTTTAAATTGATGATTAAAATAAATCTTAGCCTTACTTTTTTCAAATAAGGCTTGAACAAGTTTTTTTGGTTTAATATGGCCACCATCTTTTAAAAACGCTTGATTATTTTTAATATCAAATAAAACATTATTTTTTTGAGATAAAAAACGCTCCTGCATTAAATCATTGTGTGCAATTTCTATAACTCCGTCTAATTTTAAATCTAGTATTTGTTTATAAAAGCGACTCGCTTCAATAAAAGCGAGTTGAGAAAACTCACCCAAAGCAACATCAGGTTTTAAAATCAAAGAACTTAAAATTCCACTTTCATTACCGCTAGCACCTCCTCCTAAGCAAGGATTCTTTTCAAAAACGCTAATTTTAAAACCTCTTAAAGAAAGCTCATATGCTAAAACTGCCGCACAAATACCTGCACCTATAATTGCTACCTCTTTATTTTTTATTTTTTGAGACACTCTTTTAAAATATGCTTCTTGAAACATTTTTTGATCTGTTTGATCTTTTTCAAAAAAAGCTTGAATCATCTCTCTTTTTCTAAATCCTTTGATTTTTTGAATATAAAAACCATTTTTTTGAAGATTTTTTTGAAGTAAGCTAGCTGCAGAAAAAGTGCAAACTTGCGTTCCTTTTTTTGACAATCTTGCCACCTCAAACAAAACATCATAATCAAACATAGCGGAATTTTTACTCGGAGAAAAACCATCTAAAAACCACACATTAGCTTTAAAATCAAGTTTTTTTAAAATAGAAATATCATCAAATACAAGATCTAAAAAGCAATTTTTAAAATAAAATCGATAATATCCTTCTTTACAAGGAGGATAAAATTTTAAAAAAGACTCAAGCACTTCTTTAAAATCCTCATAAAATCCAAGTTTTTGATAAATTTCTCTTAAAGTTTCTTTATCGATATAAAATTTTTCTACGCTAATATAAAATAATCTTTTTTGATGACTTTGTTCTTTAAGAAATCTTTTTAAGGTTAGAAAAAAATTAAGCCCTATACCAAAACCCGTTTCAGCGATAATAAATTGCTCTTCATTGCTCCAACTAAAAGCTTCAGTATAAATATATCTACTCTCTTGAATCCCATCTTGTGAATTAAAATAAAAATCATCAAAATCAAGAGAAAAAGGAGTATTATCTTTAAAAATTATATTTGCTTTTTCCATTTTAGCGATTGTGATAGAAATAGCTATCTACTCCATCAGCAATTCCCTTAGCTAAAATATCTTGAAAAGTTTTACTTGCAATTCTTTGACCTTCGCTCGGATGAGTGATGTATCCTATTTCAATTAAAATCGCTGGCATTTGTGCCCCAACAAGAACCCAAAACGGAGCCTCTCTTACCCCGCCATCAACTATTTTATATTTTTTTCGTGTTTGGGTTAATATATTTTTTTGCACATCAATAGCGAGTTTATTGGATGCTACAATTTTTTCACGATTTAAAAAATTTAAAATACTTTGTTTTGAAAAATAATTGATTTCTTCAAAATCCCCTTGATTCTCTTTTTCGGCAGCTTTTTTACTTCTTTCACTTCTAGCAGGACTTAAAAAGAAAGTTTCCACCCCTTCAGCACTTTTAGCTTTTTTTGCATTAGGTGCTGCATTAGCATGAACAGAAATAAATAAATCCGCCCTTTTATCATTGGCAAATTTAGTTCTATCTCTTAAATTAATGAATTGATCGGTACTTCTAGTATAAAGGACTCTGTAACCTCTTTTTTTAAGCTCACTTCCAAGTTTTAAAGCTGTACTTAAAACGATATTTTTTTCTTTAAGAGTTCCTTGTTTATTACCTAAAGCTCCACTATCTTTTCCCCCATGTCCTGCATCAATAACAATAATTTTTTTTGATTTAAAATTAGAACTTAAAACATTTTTATTGTTATTGTTTTTATTTTTTTTATCATCATTTTTGGATGTTTTTTTATTATCCTTTTGAAAGCCTAAAGTTAAACTTTTATCCTCTAAATTTTTAGAAATATCAAATTCTTTTGGAGAGCTAAGAACAATTCTAACTGTTTTTGGGTTATATTGCGTTACAGTAATATTGTTTTTACCAAAGGTAAAATTTTTACGATTACCCTCTAGAATTCCTTTGAAACTTACAATTTGTCTGAAAAACTTTTGATCTTTGGAACTAAAAACCGAAATTTCATCGTCGCTTAAAGTATCGCTTAGATTAAGTATTACTGCATTTGAAATTTTATCAACATCTAAGACATATAGAGGGTCTTTTTTATCTTGTTTTGGTTTTTTATCTTGAGAATTTTGTGCTTTAACTGGCTTAATTTCTTGTTTTTTTGGCAAATCTTTTTGCGTTGTTTCTTTTTTTGGAGTTTTTAAAACGGTACTAGATTGTTTTGAAATTTTTAATTTTTTATCATTAAAATCAAAAGTGATAGGAATTCTTTCTTTGGCATAAATCACAATGCGAATCGTCTTTGGGTTGTATTGGGAGATGACTACTCGGTAATCATCCATCTTATATTCTTTCTTTCCTCCCTCTAAAACCCCATTAAAATCACTGATATGGCGGTAATTT
>NZ_JACHTO010000024.1:0-17935 GCF_020135895.1 Campylobacter sp. 2457A
CCTTTTTCATCTAAAACAAAACTTTTAACATCATTTTCATTTAAATTTGTATTTAGTTTAAGCTCGACACTTTGGTTAATTTTGTTTGAACTTAAAACATAAATTTTATCATTTTCTTTTTTTGTATCTAGGGAATTATTTTGAATCTGTGGTTTTTTTTCTACCTTTTTATTTATATCTTCATCTTTTTTTTCTTTAGAAATATTTTTTTGACTTTGAGTTTGTGAAAAAGTAGAAATTTCAGTATTGTTTGGAGAATTATTTCTTTTTTTATCCTTTATAACAGCTTTTCTTAAAGCATTAATGCTTGATTGACTAACTCCACTTTCTTTCAACTCTTCTGCGTAAGATCGATCGTCTAAATTTAAAACATTTGAACTTATAATTAATCTTTTTAAAAGTTCTATCTTCGTTTTTTCATCCTCATTAATAACACTTTGAATATAAAGACTTTTTAATTGCTGATGAAATTTTATCTGTGCATCAGCTTTAGACGTAATAAAATTATTATCAAAATTATCAAGCTCTTTTTCATACGCTCCAAAGCAAAGATTAAAAAAAACAAAAAATAAAAATAAAAATTTAATCATTCTTCACCATTAACAAGCTTATCGATTAACTCTTTAACACTGATTAATTTATCCAAGCGATATCCATTTGCCCCTGTAAAAAATAATCCTGTTTCTTTTTTTCCAGACCACGCATCAAAAAGTCTATCGGCTATACAATATCCAACTTTTGTAGCCTCTTTTCCTCTACCACAAGGAGCTACGCAATTACTAATGCAATTTATCTTAGGCCCCATTCTTTTATCGACTAAATCAAGTAAATTAGTTCTTACACCTCTCGCAGGATATCCAACTGGAGATTTAATAAGTTCTATATCTTCTTCCTTGCAAGATAATAAAACATTTTTAAAGTCATCACTAGCATCACACTCAAAAGTGCCAATAAAACGCGTTCCCATTTGCACTCCACTCGCACCTAATGCGATCGCATTTTCAATATCTTTCTTATCCCAAATTCCTCCTGCTGCAATCACTGGAAATGAACCCCAATTTTTAGCTTCTTCAACCACTGGAGCGATTAATCTCTCTAACTGATAATCTGGATCAAGACATTGTTCATAAGTAAAACCTTGATGTCCCCCACTTTTTGGTCCTTCAAGTACTACAGCATCTGGCAAACGATTGTAACGGTTTTGCCATCTTTTACAAATGATTTTTAAAGCCTTAGCTGATGAAACAATAGGCACTAAAGCAACGTCTGGAAAATCCATAGTAAATTCTGGCAAATTTGTTGGAAGTCCTGCACCTGAAACAATAACATTAAATCCAACTTCACAAGCATCTTTAGCAATTCTTGCATAATCATTACTTGCACAAAGTATATTGCATCCCAAAGGTGCATCACCACAAACTTTTCTAGCATTATCGATCAAAGCTTGTAAGCCTTTTCTTGAGTAAAAATTCTCACTTCCATAAGGTTTAGCATTAAGTTCTTTACTTACATAAGAGCGATTTTCATAATACCCTGTTCCAACAGATGAAATTATGCCAAGCCCACCATTTAAAGACACAGCTGAAGCTAACTTATCCCAACTAATACCTAAACCCATCCCCCCTTGAAAAATGGGATATTTAATTAAATGTTTTCCTATTTGAAGAGATTTAAAACTCATTCCTTAACCTTTAATTTTGCAAATTTTCTTTTACCCATTTGTAAAATATATTCTCCAGTATTTAATTGCATTTGTTCATCATTAATTTTTTGCGAATTCACACTCACTGCATTAGCACCTATACTTCTTCTTGCAGCAGAGGTTGAATTTTCTAATTCACACAATACTAAAGCTTTAGCTAACCAAATACTTTCACCCTTAAATTCAAATTCTTTAATTTCACTTGGCAAGGCATTAGCACTATGAATTCTATCAAATTCTTCTTTTGCAAATATTGCATCTTCTTTAGTGTAAAAACGCTCAACAATCTCTAAAGCCAAATTTTCTTTAGCTTTTTTAGGATGTAATTTAGTATTTTTTATATCATTTCTTATATCTTCAAGCTCTTTTAAAGTTTTTTGACTTAAAAGCTCATAATATCTAAACATTAACTCATCACTAATACTTAGAATTTTAGCATACATATCATTAGGTTTTTCTGTAACACCTATATAGTTGTTTAAACTTTTACTCATTTTATTAACACCATCTAATCCTTCTAAAAGGGGCATCATTATCACCGCTTGTTCTTTACCTGTATTGTAAATTCTTTGAAGATGCCTACCCATTAAAAGATTAAATTTTTGATCAGTTCCACCCATTTCTATATCACTTTTTAAGAAAACACTATCATAACCTTGAAGCAAAGGATATAAAAATTCACAAATACTAATGGAACTTTGCTCTTTAAAGCGTTTTGTAAAATCATCACGCTCAAGCATTCTTGCTACGCTAAAGGTTGAAGTAAGCTCTACCAAACCGCTAGCTCCAAGTTCATTAAGCCAAACGGAGTTAAATTTAATCTGTGTTTTTTCTTTATCTAAAATTTTAAAAACTTGTTTTTCATAAGTTTTTGCATTGATTAAAACCTGCTCTTTATCTAGTTTTTTTCTTGTAGCATTTTTACCGCTTGGATCGCCAATTTGTCCTGTAAAATCACCGATTAAAAATTGTACTATGGCTCCATGTTTTTGCAAAAAAGCCATTTTGTTTAAAACCACGCTATGTCCTAAATGCAAATCAGGCGCCGTAGGATCAAAGCCTGCTTTAACGAAAAAATTTTCACCCTTTTCATAATAATTTTTTATTAATGATTCTATTTTTTCTTCATCGATAAGCTCTGCACACCCTCTTTTAACTTCGGCTAAAATATCTTTTATGTTCATTTTTATCCTTTAACTTTCTTTATAGGCATCGTTTAAAGATACAAAATCTAAAATTTTACAATGAATTTTTAATCTCTCGCGAACGCTATCTGGATTTATATTTTCTGGTATTTCCATTGTTATTTCAAAATAATCCACGGTTGAGTTTATATCTTTTGCCAAATTGATTGTCAATAAATTAATCTGCATTTTAGCTAAAACTGCCAAAAACTCTGCTAAAACCCCTTTTTTATTTTCTAAAGAAAAAATAAGTTTGTAAGATTTTGGTATATTAGAATCCCATTTGATAAAAACCATATCTCTTTTTTTATCTATCATTTTTTCTGCTCTATCACAAAGCTTATGATGCACAATAGCATTTCCGCCCTCTACAAAAGCAACCACAGCATCGCCTCTTTTAGGGTGACAACAATAGTCAAAATCTACATTAGCTATTTTATGATTAGAATAGATTAAAAAATTTCCTATATTGTATTCTTGAATTTCATATTTATCAAACCAATAAGATTTTTTTGCATATTTTTTAAGTCCATTGACAATATCCTTAAGATAGGTATTATCATTGGCTACTTCTCGTATACGTCTTCCTAAATTTTCTTTTTCTATCCAAGCTTCTATTTTATTTTTATCCACACCAAAAACAAAACTAAGCATATTAATAGCACTTGCGAGATTAATTTCTCTTATTTTTTGCTTACAAAATTCTCTAATACTAGCTTTAGCTTTTCCTGTTTTAACACTATCAATCCACGAACAACGGTAAAATTTATCTTCACTTGTTACAACACGAACAATATCACCATTTTTTAATTCTGTAAGCAAAGGAACTTTAACTCGATTAACATAAGCACTTTTTGCATGAAGTCCAATTTTAGTATGCACTTCATAAGCAAAATCAAGAGCTGTTGCTCCTCTAGGTAAAGTAAAAATTTCTCCTTTTGGAGAATACACGGCTATATCTTCTACATAAAGGCTATCTTTAGCGTATTCATAAAGTTCAATAGCATTGTAATCTTCCGCATTTTGAGGATTGTTAGCACTTTGTATTGAAATATCAGTTAGCCAATCTAAATTTGGCGCAACAACACTACCGTCTTCTTTATATTTCCAATGTGCAGCGATCCCAAATTCTGCAATTTTATGCATATCAAAAGTTCTAATTTGCGCCTCAATAATATTTTTTGTATCAAAAAGTGTTGTATGTATCGTTTGATATCCGTTTTGTTTTGGCAAAGCTATATAATCTTTAAAACGAGAAATTAAAGGATTGAAATTTGTATGTAAAATTCCCAAAGCCAAATAACAATCACTCACTTTTTCAACTAAAATTCTCACACCTAATAAATCAAGCACTTCTTCTATACCTATACCTTTTCTTTGCATCTTAAGATAAATAGAATAGCTATGCTTAATACGCTTTTGAATTTTAAAACTTCCTTGCCTAAAACCATTACTTAAAAATAGAATTTCTATTTTTGAAATGAATTCATTAAGTCCTAATTGCATTTGCTGATCATTAGAATTAATATAATTATCTATTATATTATATTCATCAGGCATCAAATATTTAAAGCTTAAATCTTCTAAGTAATTTTTAATACTAGAAATTCCAAGCCTATGTGCTATAGGAGCATAAACAACTAAGGTTTCTTCACTAATTCTTTTTTGCTTATCTTCTCTTAAGGCGTCTAAAGTTAGCATATTGTGCAGTCTATCACAAAGCTTGACGATTAAAACACCCACATCTTGAGTGCTTGCCAAAAGCATATTTCTAAATGTTAGTGCGGATTTGGTTAAATTTTTTTTCGATTTTGAAGAAATGAGATTATCTTCTCTAATTTCTATTATTTTAGTTAATCCTAAAACTAATTTTAAAACATCATGTCCAAAAGTTTTACTTAACTCTTCTTCTGTACATTCGGTATCTTCAATAATATCATGCAAAAGAGCGGCCAAAATAGCAGCTTTATTATCACTTAAAAAGCCTACCAAAGTAGCCACTAAAATAGGATGTATGGCATAAGGCTCACCGCTTTTTCTCATCTGTCCTTCATGGTAAAATACACAATATTCTACCGCTTTTTCTAAAGTAGAATCACTTTCGCAAACGCAAAAAAGAAGTTCTTTTGCCCTTGTTAAGTCCTTACAATTTTTAACATCATCAATGAGTTTTTCTAACAATAAGTCCTCATCGATCGGTCTCACCTAAACCCTCTAAAGTGATTTTATCTTCTGCTATTTCAAATAAAGCGATGTCAGCAAATTTTAATTTATTTTTATCAATATCAACTAAAGGTGTAGCTCCGTCAGCTAATTGCTCTGCTCTTTTAGCTACCACTAAAGATAAACGATAACGATCATCTCCCATTTTTTTTAGAGCTTTTGCTGCTATCTCTTCTATTCTGCAATCCATTTTTTCTCCTTTATTGATTTTTAACTATAGAACAAAGGCTGGTATCACCTTGTATAATTTTTAATAAATTGCCTTCTTCAAACATATTACAAACTACTATTGGCAAAGAATTATCTTTAGCCAAAGCAATAGCCGTATCATCCATAACTTTAATATTATCTTGCATAGCTTCATCATAAGTTAAAGTTTGCAAAAACACCGCATCATCAAATTTATTTGGATCTTTATCATAAACACCATTGACTTTTGTTGCTTTTATAACCATATGCGCATTGATTTCTACTGCCCTTAAAATAGCTGTAGTATCAGTTGTAAAATAAGGATTTCCAGTTCCAGCAGCAAAAATAACCACTCGACCTTTTTCCAAATGTCTATGTGCTCTTCTCATAATATAAGTTTCACAAAATGCTTCCATTTGTATCGCACTTTGAACCCTAACATCAAGTCCAGAACTTTCCAAAGCTTCTTGAATCGCAATAGCGTTAATCACAGTAGCAAGCATACCCATATGATCTCCACTTGTGCGCTTAATAAGCCCTCCTTTAGCTACAGAAACGCCCCTAATGATGTTTCCACCACCTATTACTATACCTACTTCTATATCATTTTTTACTAATTCTTTAATTTCATTGGCGATAAATTTTAAGATAGAATTTTCAATTCCAAAGCCATTCTCTCCAGCTAAAGCTTCACCTGAAAATTTTACCAAAACTCTTTTTTTATCTTGCATAATCTCTCCTTAATCTGTGAAATTATAGTTTAAAGTGAATTAAAATTAGCTAATTTAGACTGATCAACTCCAAAGGATTGATATGAAAATTTTTTTGAGTAACTTCAAAGGTTAAATCATTTTTAATCCTACCCACTATAGCACCTTTTTTAATATTTTTTCCTACTTTGATATTTGGAGCTATTTTATCAAGATGTGCATAAATCGTATGTATTCCATCATCGTGTTCCACGATAACAACGCGTGCTAACATACTTGTATCTTTTGCAAAAACTACTTTACCATTTAAAACATTTTTAACCACAGCATCGGATTTTGTGCTTTTTAAAACAACACTTTCATTAAAGATTTTAATATTATAGACTGGATCTATATAATTTCCAAATTTTTGCTTAACAGTGAAAGAATCCAAAGGTGCTATCGTTTTTTTTCCTGTATAACGTTTAATCACACCACCTTGATAACTTGAACCGAGTTGGCGAATTTTTTGATTATTATTTGCAATTTTTGAATTACTAATCGATGGTTTTTCTTGCTCCTTCTCTTCTTGTTTTCTTTGTATTATTCTTAATTGATTAAGAGTTTTTCTTAATTCATCTTGTTGAGCTTGCAAATCTTCAAGTTTTTTGACATAAATTGCACGATCTGTTTTTTGTTTATTAATTTCATCGATTTGTTTTTTTCTTAAATCTTGAAGTTTAACAAGTTGCGCATTATAAACTTTTAAATTGTCATTAATTTTTTGAATTTGCATTTGTTTATCATCAATCATTTTACTAACATCTTCGTAATCTTTAGAAAGTTTGAAAATCTCACTGCTTAAAACTTTGTCTAAATTCCCTAAAATTTCAAAAGCCATAAAACTTTCTTTACCTTCAACATAACCTTGTGGTATGGGTAAATCATAAGCAAAATCTTTCGCCATCAAAGCAATTAATTTTCCCTCCATATTTGCTCTAGTTTTTAAAAGATCACCATTTTGAGTTGTAAGCAAATTGAGTTCTTTATATTGAGCCTTTGCATTTTCTTCAAGTTTAGCAGTTTGAGAATTAAGCGTTTGAATTTGCGAACTTAAGTCTTTTAAAGTTTTTTCTCCACTTAATATATCACTTGCCAAATCTTCAAGTTTTTTATTGAGTTGTTGCTGTATGCGTTTATTTTCTTCTAAATTTTTTGCTTTCTCATTTATAGCGTTTGCATAAATTGATCCAAAGGCTAAAAAAAGAAACAAAAAGATAGAAAAAATCTTTTTTGTCATTTTTTAACCCTAAACATTACAGAATTGACAAACAATAAACATACAAATAAAGTAGCTAAAAAAATCAAACTAAGCTGTAAAACAAAATTGATTGGAGGTAATACAATATCCACAGCTTTTAAATGATTTTGTATGATTTCAAGATCGTAAATTTGCGTAAAAAATATCAATAAAATAATAAAAGCGATCAAACAATCCATAAATACAATCTTATAAAGCATAAAAGATCTAAACCAAAATGGCGCCCCAAAAAGACACATAATTTCCACGCGTTCTGTATGCTCAAAAAGCCAAATTCTCATTTGTTTCAAAAATAAAACAAAAGAAAGAACGATAATAATAAATAAAAATAACCAAAATACAAATTTCATTAAAACAAGTAAAGAATAAACCTTATCATGTGTCTTAGCAAAAGTTTCGATTTTGCTAATACCTGAAATACTTAAAAGCTGATTTTTAATCGTATCAAGTTCATTTTGAGTGGGCAAATGGTTTAATTTTATGCTATAAAATTTGGGTAAAGAATTTTTTAATGCTTTTAAATTTTTATCTGAAATATCATTTTTTAAACGCTCGATTAAATTTTTTGGATCCAAAATTTCCAAACTAGAAAAAGAAGGAATTTTGGTTTTAATAACATTTTTATCAAGCTCATTGGAACTCACAACTATGATATTATAATCTTTATTTGCCAACTCTTCATAATATTTTAAAGTCGAATTAGTAAGCAAAATAAACTCAAATGCAAACATCATAAAAAGTAAAGGTAAAATTAAAGATAAATGTGTTCTAAAAAATTTCATTCATTGTTCCATTCTCTATATTAAAACGACGATAATTCAATCTCAAATTAACCGGTATTCTATGAGTAACTACAACCACACAAGTTCCCAAAAGTTCTCTAGCTGATTTTAAAAGCGTCCAAATGATATCCGAAGAATACTCGTCCAAATTTCCCGTAGGCTCATCGCAAAGCAAAAGTTTTGGATTATGCGCTAAAGCCCTAGCCATAGCTACACGTTGCTGCTCACCCCCGCTTAGTTGATTAGGCAATTTATCGGCTTTGAAGGTTAGATTGACATGTTTTAAAAGTTTATTTGCTTGATCTTGACAAACTTTTTTACTATATCCTTTAATCATCAAAGGAAGCATAACATTTTTTTCAACGGTATATTCTTGTATAAGTCTATAATCTTGAAAAATAATACCTATTCTTTGGCGTAATTTTAAAAGGTCTAAATTACCGATTTTTTTCATCGAAGAACCGCAAACTTGAAGTTGCCCTGAAAGAAGCTCCAAATCTCCATAAAAAGATTTCAAAAGTGTACTTTTTCCACTTCCACTTTTTCCTGTAATAAAAACAAAATCATCGTCTTTAAAAGTAAAACTTGCTTCTTTGATAACCAATTCATCATAGCCTAAAGAAAGTTTATTTGCTTGAATTAAATTGGGCATTTTTCTTCCTCTTCAATTTTCAAATTTTTTAATTATGCTTTGTTTTTACTTAAATTTCAAGAAAATAACGCGGTATCAAAATGAAATTTAAGCACCTTTTTTAATTTTTCCATTGCTTTCAAATTTTCTTTAATCCTAAAAGGTTTTTTAAATAAAAATTCTATTTTTTCACCCACATAAATATAACTATGTTCAGGTTTATTAAAAGCTCCAAAAGCTATTTTAAAAATCAAACCTTCTTTTGCTTGATACAAATTTTCAAAATGCAAAAAATAATCATCTCCTTTTAAAGTTAAATTCTTAAAATTTTTCTCTAAAAGAATTAAATCATTTGCATTAAATGTCATATCAGAAAAATCAAAATCATCTAAATTTAGCTCATCACAAGCACTATCTAAATTCCACACCCAAAGATCAAAAATATCTTTATTTTGTCTTTTCCATCTATCTTCATATTTACTAGAAATTTCAAGGTCTTCATTTTTTCTAAGGCTAAATTTTGGAGTGCTAAAATGTAAAAATTGCTTAAGTGTAAAATCAAAATATTCATAACTATCCGTTCTAAGCTCAAATCTCCCATTTTTTCCTAAAACTCTAGCACATTCTTGGCAAAAATTTTTCGCAATAACGCGTCTATGTGGTTTTTTATCCCAAGGGACTGGAAAATGTAAAAAAATTTTTTCTACAGAATTTGACTCAAGTACGCTAAGTAAAAGCCTAGCATCACTTTGTATTAGTACAATATTGCTTAAATTTTGACTCTTTGCCAATTTAGCCACTTGAGTGATAGCTGGATTATAAATTTCAACCCCTATTATTAAAGTATCTGGATTATTTTTAGCTTGATAAAGCAAATGTCTGCCTGATCCAAATCCTATTTCAATATAAATTTTTCCCTTAATTTTCGATAATAATTGATCAAAATCATATGCAATTAAAGAAGTTTTTTCAATCAATGCATTGTGTTTAAATGCAAAAGCTTCATTAATAATATCTTCACGATTGCAAAAATAATCCCTAAAAATCTGTAAAGATTTTTGCAAATAAGCTATTTTGGAAGGTTTAGTATGCTTATCACCCTTGATAACAAAACTACTATCCTTTTCTTTTTTAACCTGTAAAAAGAAACTCTCTTCATTTACTTTAGTGTATATTAAAATAACATTATTATTTTCAGCCATCCATTCTAATTCTACCTCGTCTTTTTTAAAAGGTAGAATCAGATCTTTAATTTTTTTAACTTTGAAATTTGGCACTATTGTGCTGCCTTAACTCTTTTTGAAGGCTCTGAACGCAACCCAGCAGAATCAATTGCGATAACCTCATAACTGTATTCTACTCCTGGCAAAGCTTTAATATCTTTTAATTGTTTTTCTTTGATACCTTTAAAAATAGCATTTTGCTCTCCGCCATAGCGTCTAACTTCATATTCTACAGCTCTAGAATCCCCATCAATCCATTCAAGATTAATCCCTTCAGGTGTGCTTTGAGCTAGGATAATACTTGGAGAAGAAGGAATACCTAAGGTTTTTCCTTCAACCCCATTTTTTGGCATAGGACTTTCTAAACCATCTACATCAACCATAGTTACTTTATAGTATTTAGTTTCATCTGAACCCTCAACTAAATCTTCATAAGAATTTTTATCTGTTTTAGCAATGAGAGTATAAGGGAGAAAACTTGAACTCGTAGAATAAACTTTATAATAAGAAAAATCTTTATAGGCAGGTGCATCCCATGTTAAAATTATTTTATTAGAAGCATCTGAACTAGCATTTAAATTTTGCACCTCTGGCGGCAAAGCTTTGCTTGTAGAATTTAAGACTTGACTTGGCTCACTTTTAATCCCATCAAAACTTACAGCAATAATTTGATAATTAAAATTTTCATTAGGTTTTAAATCTTTGTCTATATACTCTGCACTTAAACGATTTTTAACTTCGGCGATTTTTTTAAAATTATCTTCATTGCTTTTTGATCTTTCAATGATATAAGAATTGACTCTTAAGTCAGGATGAGGACGCCAGATTAATTTAATACGATTTGGTAAATTAGTTATAGCTTGAACAAAAGGAATAGCCTCAAGTCTTGGCATGGTACTTGCTTCAAAAATTTTACCATCTTCTGAAGGATGTCCTTGATTGTCAAAACTTCTCATTTTATAATAATATTTTGTATTAGGTTTAAGATTTGTATCTACATAATGAGTTTGAAATTTATCTTTGATAGTCGCTACAAGTTTAAATTGAGGATCTTCATCACTAGAACGATACAAATAAAAACCTTGTATATTATCATCATACAAAGGCTCCCACTCAAAAGCTATATTACTCATATCGCTAAGAGTTTTAACATCATCCATCTTAGGCAAACTTTCATTAATCAATACTTCTTTACTGGACTCAGTGTTTGAAACCTGCGAAACACTACAAGCACTAAATAAAAGAATCAAAACGCTTAAGCAAAGACTCAAGTGAAATTTTTTCATCCATCTCTCCTAAAATAAATTTATTATTTAAAATCTCTTTAAAATCCTCCATCAAAGGAGCTTTAACAAAAATTGTTTCCTTTTTTTTGGGGTGAATAAAATATAAAAAATAAGCATGAAGCATCACCCTACCTTCATATTTTCCTCTATAGCCATATAATTTATCGCCTAAGATATGACGATTTATACTCGCTAAATGTGCCCTGATTTGATGTGTTCTGCCTGTAAAAAGTTTTGCAGCGATTAAATTAACATCCTCATTTGCAATTAGATTAATAAAAGCACTTTTAGCATACTTACTCCCTTTAGTATTATCCTCCACCACTATTTTTTTGATAGCATTTGTTTGAGATCTGGCTAAAGATTTTTCGATTATAATTTTATCGTCTTTTAGTGACAAATCAATTAATGCTAAATAAATTCTTCCCATAGTTTTATCGCTTAATTGTTCGCTAAGCTTTTGATGGGTGAAATTATTTTTAGCTATAAGTATTGCCCCGCTTGTATCCTTATCAAGTCTATGAACAAGCCCTGCTCGAATTTCTCCGCCTAAATTAGATAGGGTGTAATTTTTCGCAAGCAGCCAATCCACCAAAGTCAAATCCTTAACGCTGCTTGCCCCATGCACCACCAAATTTGAAGGCTTATTTAAAACAAGCAAATCCTCATCTTCATATAAAATTTCTATATCAAAATTCACATCAAAAGACTTTTTTTCTTTACACTCTAAAGAAGGAAGTTCTACGCAAATTTCATCGCCAATTTTTAATTTAAATGAATTTTTATTTTGAATTTGGTTATTAACTTTTACACATTTTTTTTCTATAAGCAATGCTACTTGATTACGACTTTGTTTTAATATTTTTGCTAAAAAAATATCCAATCTTAAATTTTCATCCGCTAAAAAAGTTTGCATTTTTTCCTAAATTATCTCATTAGATTTAAAATCTTATTCTATAATTATAATTTTAATATTATAGTTTAAAAAGGCAAATTTTGTTTATATTGGATAGAAGAATATTAACACATTTTGATTATATGCAACCTATATTATTCACACCTATAATACTTCTTTCCTTTTTTTTAATTTTTGAAGCCCATGCTTTATTAGCAGAAAAACAATTTGTCTATACTTGCGTTGGCACACTCGCTTTTTTTATCTTTTTCTTTATCCCCATTCGGAAACTAATTTGGCTTATTCCTGTAGCCTATTTTATAAATATTTTTCTACTTTCAAGCGTTGATATTTTTGGGGTTGAAAAACTGGGAGCAAAAAGATGGCTAGAAATTCCTTTTACACAATTTACAATACAGCCTTCAGAAATTTTTAAACCAAGTTTTATTCTAATGCTTGCTTATTTGATTTATCAAAACCCACCACCACAAAATGGTTACAAACTCAAAGAATTTGCAAAAATCAGTTTTTTTATTATTTTGCCTTTTTTATTGATAGCAAAAGAACCGGATTTAGGAAGTGCGACCGTATTATTAATTGTTGGCTTTGGAGTGCTTTTTATCATGGGAGTTCATTATAAAATTTGGTTGAGTATTATTCTTGTTATAAGTATTAGTTCACCTATAATCTATACACATTTTTTAAAACCTTACCAAAAACAAAGAATTCATGATTTTATAGCAGAAAAACCAAGCTATCAAGTCGCTCAATCTATGATAGCCATAGGCAATGGCGGCCTTACTGGCAAATCAGAAGATGAGGCTACTCAAACACATTTTAACTTTCTACCTATATCTACAAGTGATTTTATTTTCGCTTATTTGGTAGAAAGATTTGGATTTTTAGGCGGATTGGTTTTAATTTTATTGTATGTTTTACTTATTTTTCACCTTTTAAGTCTTAATAATAAGCTTAAAAATGACTATTTTACCCGAGTGGTGGTTAATTGTGTTGCCTTATTTATTTTTATTTACGTTGCGGTAAATATTTCTATGACTATAGGTTTTGCTCCAGTTGTTGGAATTCCATTGCCTTTCTTTAGCTATGGTGGAAGTTCTTTTACTATTTTTATGATCTTTTTTGGAATACTGCAACATCTTATCACGTTCAGATATTTTTGGATAGATAAATAAAATATTTTTAAGCAAAAATAAGTTATAATTCTCGCTTTTAAAATGGATTTATAGCTCAGTTGGTTAGAGCAACCGGCTCATAACCGGTTGGTCGCAGGTTCGAGTCCTGCTAAATCCACCACTTCTAATAAAATTTTTACCAATTCTTAAAATTCCTCAAAAATTTAAAACAAACTTGATTAACATTAAGAATATAAATTTGTCATATAACACTTTAGAATCTATTAAATAAAAAAGTAGATTAAACTAATCTACTCTATTTATTATAAGCATTTAAAAAAGCTAAAGCTAAAGCTTGATTGAAACGATAAGCAAGAAAAGCATCGCTTCGTACTATCCAATCATATCGCCAAGGATAAGCTTCTTCATTATCCTCACGAAAAATCATCCCCACTCGTTCTTTTAGAAAATTCTTATCTTTCCTCAAATTCATTCTAAAGCTTTCAAATACAAGATTTTTAGTATGAAAATTGTTTTGTATTAAAAAAACACTGCTATCATATTTTTGCTTAGCAATTACTTCTTTTACATTATCCTCACTCCAATGCCATCCATCTCTTGATAAATCATATAGATTGCCAATTCGCGAAAATTTAACTATTTCCTTATAATTAGATTGATGTTTTTTATCCAAAATCACTTTTTTATATTTACCATGAGGTGTTTTATTTATCACTTTAAGCCCATAAAACTCAGGATATTTAATATTTGTTTGATCATTTTGTATGAGTTCTAAAAGTTCATCATAACCTATACCTAGTTTATTGATTTTAGCTTTAGGTATAATAGGATCGATCTTATAATCCTTTGAAGAAAGCAAATTTAAACTCACTTTATACACTTTATAATCTCCATTTACATCCAAAATACTTTCTTTATAAAAAAACTGATCTTGATTTAAAGGCAAATAAGTTTTTAAAAGATTTTCATCTTTTAAAAATACTTTTCTAATAGAATTAGGGATAATATCATAAATGATATCATAAAGAGTGATAGTATCAGCACTTGAAGCATCGAGTGCTGTTGCAGTGTCTATGATGTTAAAATTCCTATCATATCTATAATTGACATTTTCAATTTTTAATTGACGAATAGCATCAAGAAGATTATAACTTTTATGATTAAAAGTAGAAGTGAAATTTTTTAAAAACTCTTCATAGTCTAAATTAGGATTATTTGTAAGTTGTTTTTGTTTTTCATAGAGTTTAATAGTAAGCCATTGTGAAAAAACAAGTTGAACGAAAGGATATTGTTTAACCAGATTAGAAAAATCATCCTTATGTTTTTCTCCAAATTCAAAAACTTCTAAAATAATATTTTTAGGAAGTTCCACTCCAAAGGCATTGTATTCATTGTCTTTTAGAGTATTTAAATTTGTGATAAGATTTTTGGTTGGATTGACACCATATTCAAATAGTGCAAGACTAAAATTAATCGGTAGATGATTTGATTCATCAAGACATTCCGCACACAATAATCCAAGAGTTATTTTACCTAAATAATAAAAATCTACATCATCTTTTATAACATAATCTGAATTAAGTTCTTTATCATCATCATAATAAAAATCATCTTTTATAACATAATCTGAATTAAGTTCTTTATCATCTGCATTAAGTGTGCAAAAAATCATCATTAAAATACATATTATTTTTTTCATGGTTATTCCTCTATATTAACTTTTGTTTTATCATAAGCATTTAAAAAAGCTAAGGCTAAAGCTTGATTGAAACGATAGGCAAGAAAAGCATCACTTTGTACTATCCAATCATACGCTTTAGGACCGATAGTCTCACCAAATTCAGTAAAAATTGTATTTTCTTTTATTTGTCTTTTAAAATCCTCATCTTCTCTTAATTTCATCCTAAAACTTTCAAATATAAGATTTTGAGAGTGAAAATTGTTTTGTATTAAAAAAACTCTAGCATTATAATATTGCTTTATAATTATAGCATACACTTTATCATCAGCCAAAGTTTCACCGTGTCGTGGAGTATAACCATACTCATTTTGAGTTTGTGAAAGTCTTACCATATCCTCATAATTAGCCTTATGTCTTTTCTTTGGATCTAAAACCACTTTATATAGAAATTCCCAACCATATTCTTCACTGTGTTTTGTTTCATCTATCACTTTAAATTCATCAATCTCAGGATATTTAAGACTTGTTTGATCATTTTGCATGAGTTCTAAAAGTTCATCATAACCTATACCTAGTTTATTGATTTTAGCTTTAGATATAAGAGGATTAATATTGTAATCTTTTAAATATAAAGCATCCATTTGATAATATTTTTTAGGAACTTTTTTTTCATTATAGGTTACATTTTCTCCATATAAATATTTAAAAGTATTTTTAGGATCCTCATATTCATATTCTTTATAATAAAACTGATCTTGATTTAAAGGCAAATAAGTTTTTAAAAGCTTTTCATCTTTTAAAAATACTTTTCTAATAGAATTAGGGATGATATCATAAATAATATCATAAAGAGTGATATCGTTGATATATAAATGATCAATACGACCCCAAACACCAAGTGCTGTTGCAGTGTCTATGATGTTAAAAAATTCGTCATCTTTGTGATTGATATTTTCAACCTTTAATTGATGAATAGCATCAAGAAGATTATAACTTTTATGATTAAAAGTAGAAGTGAAATTTTTTAAAAACTCTTCATAGTCTAAATTAGGATTGTTTGTAAGCTCTTTTTGTTTTTCATAGAGTTTAATAGTAAGCCACTGTGAAAAAACAAGTTGAACAAAAGGATATTGTTTTACTAGATTAGAGAATTTATCCTTATGTTTTTCTCCAAATTCAAAAACTTCTAAAATAACATTTTTAGGAAGTTCTACTCCAAAAGCTTTATAGTCATTGTCTTTTAGAGTGTTTAAATTTGTGATAAGATTTTTGGTGAGATTGTCACTATAATATTTATCTTGTATAAGACTAAAATTGATAGGGAGATAATTAAACTGATCAAGACATCCAAATACTCCAAAAGTCCTCTTACCTAAATAATAAAAAATATCATCTTTCATATCATACTCCTTTATATTATCTGCATTAAGTGTGCAAAAAATCATCACTAAAAAACATATTATTTTTTTCATGGTTATTCCTCTATGATATTTTCAAGATTAATAAAATCTATTATATCTTTATTTTTTATAATATTAATTTTAAATAATTGCATTTTTGGTAATAGTATGAAATTTATTTTAGTGTTATTTTTTTGAGAATTAAGAGTGTTAAACTAAATTATTTAAAATAGTAATACATTTTCTACTCGTGCGATTTACATATAGAATTTAACTTAAATCTTATTTTTCAATAATAAGATCTATTTAATACACCAAAAGCTCACGAAAACTAAATCCTAATAAATTGTATTCTTTCTAAATTTACTAGATACAAAAACAGCTACTTCATCATCTTTTACCCTAAAGATATGACTTTTAAGATCTTTAAAGGCTGCTTTTTAATATTAAATATAAATAAGAAACTCCTAAATTAAATCATAAGGAAAGTATTTATAATGTTTAAATTCTTCTTTATTTAAACCCATTATCTTTACAATAACAGCACCTTCAAGATCCCAAGTATCTAGAGGATCTCTTAATCTTGTATGTTTTTTCATATATTTATGTAAAAACTCAATATCCTTAGTAGCTACAAATTCTTTAATAAGTTCATGTTCTTTACAATTACATTTGCGTTCTAAATTTAAGTTTTTACCCATAGATCCCACAAAATGTAAAAACCAATCCCTATTAAGTATATCTCTTCTTTTTCTCTCATCTTCTTCTACTAATTTTAATACACAAGTTGTGTCCATATCTAATAACACTCTAAGACAAAGTTCAAGGGCATTCCCCTTAAAGCAGCTAATATCAAATCCAAATTCTAAAAGTTTTTTTTGTCTTATTGATATAACTTCTTCTAAATCTTTTTTGACTAATTTTATATCATCACCGCGAGCATATTTACGCATAGCGTTATGAAATTTCTGATCTTCTATATAAAAAAAATAATTTTTCCTTCTTGGATCTTCTAAAGGAAGTTCTAAAAGTCTTTTTTCATCCTCTTTAATTTCTTTTTCACATTTTATTATTTCTTCAGTAAAATACGCTTCATCTTTACTAGTATCCCTTAGCATTTTCTATCCTTTCGATTAAGTTTTTAGTTTTTGCGTTTTTATCACTAAAAGTCTTTTTAGATAAAAGCTAAATAACTTCTATTTTACAAAAAATCAAAGGAGTTTTTTCTAAGATAGCAAGATAATTTTCCTTAAGTTGCTTTTCGTGTTCTTTTCTTATTTTATCTTGTATTTCTCTTTTTTTTCGCATTTCATTCATAAGCTCTATATGTTTTTCTTCGCTGCCTAAAAGCTCTAAAGAACTTTTAGCTCCTGCTTTAAGAAGGTATTTTTTTATGGTTTCACTTTTATTGCCTATATTATCAAGAGCAGAATCTCCAAATTGATCAAAAACATTCACATTAGCTCCTGCTTCAATGAGCTTTTTAACTGTATTAGAATAACACCCCTCTACAGCCAATATTAAAGCATTTTCTCCATAACAAATTGATCCTTTATCATATTCTATGATTTCATT
>NZ_JACHTO010000025.1:0-16885 GCF_020135895.1 Campylobacter sp. 2457A
GCGTGCAACAAAAATTATAGCTTTCATTTCTTTTTCATCATCATAAGTCATGCGATATTCTAGTTTTGAAGTTCTTTTGATATTAAGCTCTACATCATCACAAGAAGAAATTTCATAAGTTTTATTGACAAGCATTGATAACCTTTTGATATTTTAAAGATGATTATACTTAAAATTTGGTAAAATAAAATAAAAAATAAAAGTAGAAAATATGAAAAATCTTTGCATTATACCTGCGCGCGGAGGGTCAAAAAGAATTCCTAGAAAAAATATCATAGATTTTTTAGGAAAACCTTTGATCTCTTATAGTATAGAAAGTGCTTTAAATTCGCAAATTTTTGATGAAGTTATCGTTTCAAGCGATGATGAAGAGATTATCGAAACAGCTTTAAAATTTGGCGCAAAAGCACCTTTTAAAAGATCCGCTCATTTAAGCGATGATTATGCTTCAAGCACTGCTGTGATCCAAGATGTGATACAAATTTTGCAAAAACAAGGGCAAAATTATGATCATGTCTGTTGTCTTTATGCCACAGCACCGCTTATCAGCGCTGATATCTTAAAACAAGCCTTTGAAAATTTTATACAAAATAAAAGCCAATTTCTATTTAGCGCTTGCGAATTTGACTATCCTATACAAAGAGCTTTTTATTTGGATGAAAAAAAACAAGTTTATATGTTTGATGAAAAATACTACCAAAGCCGCTCTCAAGATCTTACTAAAGCTTATCATGATGCAGGAGCTTTTTATTTTGGCACTAGCAAAGCTTGGCTTGAAAATGATTTTATGTTTAGACCGCATTCTAGTGTATTTTTACTTCCAAAGAATTTGGTTTGCGATATCGATACACCTCAAGATTTGGAATTTGCAAAGATACTTTATAGGGTAAATTATGAAAGTTTTATTTAGAAGTGATAGTTCAACTCAAATAGGCTTTGGGCATATCAAGCGCGATCTAGTTTTGGCAAAACAATACGAAGATGTAAGCTTTGCTTGTTTGCCTTTAGAAGGCTCTTTGATCGATGAAATTCCTTATCCTGTTTTTGAACTACAAAGTGCTAGTATTTATGAACTTATCCATCTTATCAAAGAGCATAAATTTGATTTGCTTGTGATTGATCATTATGAAATTACAGCCGATGATGAAAAATTGATCAAACTCGAAACTGGAATTAAAATTTTAAGCTTTGATGACACCATAAATCCTCATCATTGTGATATTTTGCTCAATGTCAATGCCTGTGCAAAAGCGAGTGATTATGAAGGCTTAGTTCCTTTTAAGTGTGAGCTTAGATGCGGATTTTCCTACGCTTTAATTAGGGATGAGTTTTATATCGAAGCTAAGGAAAAAAGAGAGAAAGTATGGGATTTTTTCATTTGTTTAGGTGGAACAGATATAAAAAATCTTTCTTTAAAAATCGCAAGCGATCTTCCAAGCAATAAAAAAATAGCCATCGCCACAAGCTCTTCAAATAAAAACCTTAAAAAACTTAAAATTTTAGCCAAAGAAAATCCCAATATAAAGCTTTTTATCGATTGTGACAATATCGCTAAACTGATGAACGAAAGCGAAAAACTCATCATCAGTGCAAGCTCTTTAATCAATGAAGCATTACTTTTAAAGGCTAAATTTAAAGCTATTTGCTATGTTGAAAATCAAAGGCCAACGGCCGATTGGCTCGCTAAAAAAGGCTATGAAGTGGAGTATCAAATTTGATTGAGTTAAAAAATTTCACGGATCTTAATGAGCAAGAAATCATCCTAGTTTGGCAATGGAGAAACGATAAAAAAGTTAATGAATTTATGCACACTAAAAACTTTGATATTAAAGAACATAAGAATTTTATCCATAATTTAAAACAAGATATGAGTAAAAAATATTTTTTAGTGTTTAAAAATAAAGAGGCTATAGGAGTGATCGATCTTGTAAATATCAAAAAAGAAAGTTGTTATTTCGGGCTTTATGCAAAACCTGATTTAAAGGGCGTAGGGCAAATTTTAATGGATGAAGTTAAAAAATATGCTTTTGAAATTCTAAAAGTGAAAATGCTAAAAGCATATGTCTTTAAAAACAATGACAAAGCTTTAAACCTTTATCTTAAAAATAATTTTGAAATTGAAAAGGAAAATAAAGAAGCAATATATATAAAATTAAATAATTCTCTCAATTCTTAGAGATAGAATGTATTATAAATACACCCTTAAGGATAAAAATTTCATTTAAATTTTTAAGCACTCCTTACAGCAAAACCTTGTCTAGCTAATTCCTCTTTAATATCTTTTGGAGTATATTGGGAAAAGTGAAAGATATAAGCGCCTGCTAGAGCATCTGCACCCATATTTAAAGCTTTACTGGCATCACTTGGTTTTCCTAATCCTCCATTGATAATAAGTGGAATTTTAAGTTTATCCTTAAAAAGACTTAAAAGTTCCAAATCATACCCTTGAGCCTTTCCTTCAAAATCTACCGAAGTAAGTAAAATCTCACCTGCACCTTGTCTTTCATATTCTAAGGCAAGTTCTAAAGGATTGATATTCAATAATTTTTCTTTACTATAAACAAAAAACTGACCATCTTTTCTTTTAACATCGATGGAACAAACGATACATTGAGATCCAAAACGATTAGCCACTTTAGTGATAAAACTAGGATCCTCTAAAGCTTTAGAATTGATAGCGATTTTATCCGCTCCAAGATTTAAAATATCTTGTATATTTTCAAAAGTTCTAATCCCACCTCCTATTGTTAAAGGCATAAAACATTCTTTAGCGAGATCTTCTAAGCTTTCAAAATCTATTTGTCCATTTTTAGAAGCGTCAATATCTAAAATAATCAGCTCATCAACATTACGTGCATTATAAATTCGCATCGTTGGAGTTAGATGACCGATAGTGCGAAAATCTTTAAATCCTATACTTTTCACTAGTTGTGCATTTTTTAGCAATACGCAAGGAATAATTCTAGTTTTTAACATTTTTAAAGCCTTATAAAATTCTCTAAAAGTTTTAAGCCCAAATTTTGACTTTTTTCAGGGTGAAACTGCACTCCAAAAATATTATCTTTTTGGATGCTAGCTGTAAATTGATGACCATATTGTGCTTTTGCATTAATAAATTTTTCATCACACTCAACATAAAAAGAATGCACAAAATAAAAATCATTTTTCAAGGGAATATCTTGATATAAAGGTTCATTCTTTAAAATTTCTAAATCATTCCATCCCATATGAGGAATTTTTAAATTAGTTTTTTCAAAAGGAACAACCTCACCTTCTAAAAAACCAAAACCATTACAAATTCCGCCCTCATAACCTTTTTCTAAAAAAAGTTGCATACCAAGACAAATTCCTAAGATAGGCTTTTTTACTTGCAAAACTTCTTCTTTTAAAGGTTCTATAAGTTCCATTTTTTCTAAATGCGTCATGGCATCTTTAAAAGATCCAACACCTGGCAAAACAAGTTTTTGCGCCTTAGAAAAATCTTCTTTTTTTTGGATTAAAAAACTTTTGGCTCCTATTTTTTCCAAAGCCTTTAAGACTGAATTTAAATTTCCAGCCTTATAATCAATCACACCTATCATTTTAAAACATACTCTTCTTTCTTAATTAAAGAACCATCATAATCCCTTAAAAATTCACCCTTTTCATTGCGTTTAAAAATTTTTTTATTCGTAAAAGAATCTACAATTTTTTGAAATTCTTCTTCACTAAAGCCGCTAAATTCTAGGTATTTTTTAATGGCTTTTTTAGGTGGCTTTCCATCGTATTTTTGAACAAGTCTTACACCCTCTTCTCTGGTAATATACCCTAAGCGAATATCTAAACACGCATTATCCGTTGCTCTTCCAAAGCCATATTTACAGTATTTTAAATAATCATGCACGTGATTAGAATAACAATCCAAATTTTCAAAATTTTCATAAGTAGTTTCAATCGGCTTAATGCTTGTTCTAAAGCCATTTTTTTGAGAAATTGCAAGATTATTTTTATAATCCCATTTAAAATAATATCCTAAGAATAGTCCCGTAACACCAACTCTTTTAAGCTCTTCATCGCTTGGATAAGTGTAAAAATATAAATCTTTTTCCTTTATACCATCCACTCCTATCATATCGGCGATTCGATTGCCCAAAAGTCCACCAAATTCCTCAAGCCATTCTCTTCCTAAGATATTTTTATCTTTAGAACTTGCAGGGCCTCCATATTCAATTTGCGGACTTTCCCCCCATATAATCAAAGGAATATCAAAATTTACAGCAATTCTCGGCACAGAAGTAAAAATTCCCAAATGGTTTTGCCATTCATTATCTCCCGTTCTTACAAAAGCCTCTCTTGCAAGCTTTTTATAAATTTTTGGATTTCTTTTAATATGGATAAGATCAACACCTAAATTATTAAGATTTTTTAAATTTTTACGCCCTATTTTAGTAGGAACGCTTGGCTCAAAACAAACGCACAAAGGATTTAATCCAAGTTCAAGCATTTTAATGACTTGAAAAGTAGAATCCTTACCCCCACTAACTCCTATCACACAATCATAAATAGGATGTTTTTTATATTTTTTAATGAGTTCTAAAAATTCTTTTTCTCTTTCTTGCCAATTGATTACTTTATTTTTACTTTCCTGAGAACGACAAGCATCACAAACCCCTTCTTCATCAAAATGCAAATCAGGTTTAGTATCTGGCATCACACATTTTTTACAAAATTTCATCACTTTCCTTAAAAAAATTATTTCCAAATATCGTCTATATTTTTATTTTATTAATATTTTGCTATAATTAAAATAAAATATCTTATAGAGAATTCATGAAAAACAAACATTTTTTTATTATTGGTGGTGGTGATTTACAAGCAGATTTAGTTCTAAGCGTAAAAAAAGATTTTATCGCCCATGTTTTTGATTATAATGAAAATTGTTTTTGTAAAGACTTAGCAGATTATTTTCACCCTATTTCTATTGCAGATAAAGAAAAAATTCTAGAATTAGCTATAAAATTTAATATAGTAGGCGTTGCTACTGCTGCTACAGAACTTGGAAATTTAACAGCATGTTATATCGGAGAAAAACTCAATCTTGGAACTAATTCTTATGAATGTGCTAAAAATACTACCGATAAAAGCTTAATGAAAAAAGTGTTTGAAAAACATAATATCAATCATGCTAAATATTTTATACTCAAAGATGAAAAAGATTTAGAGCAAATTACTCAATTTCCTATTATTATAAAACCAAGTGATAGAAGCGCTGGAAGAGGAGTTGTAAAGGTATTTGATAAAGAGAATTTAAAAAAGCGTTATCATGAAGCTAAAGATCTATCTTACAATAAAATCGTTTTAGCTGAAGAAGTTCTAAAAGGAAGACAATTTAGCGTAGAAACGATAAGCTCTCATGGTAAACACCAAATCGTAGCTATCACGGAAGAATATTTAAGAGAGGGTGAATTTGCAGATGACTTTTTAGAGACGCAACATTTAGTTCCTGCTAGAGTAACTAATTGTGAAAAGAATTTTATTGAAAATGAGATTATCAAAGTCTTAAATGCCTTTGGTATCAACTTTGGAGCCTCCCATATAGAAATGAAATTTGAAACCGACGGGGGGGGGGAGGATTTCGAAAAATGCAAACTATCCATCATAGAAATCGCAACTCGCGTAGGAGGTTGGCGTGATGTATTAGTGTATCATTCTTACGACATTGATTATTTACAACTTTTAATCCAAAGTTCTTTAAAACAAGAATTAAAGAAAGTAAATACAAAAGCTGAAAATTTTTGTCTGGTTAAAATGATTTTTGCCAAAGAAGATTATGAGTTTTATAAGAAATTAAAAGCTTTAAAACCTCAAATGATAGTCAAAGAAAGAATTTATGTAAAAAATGATGAAGAGTTTTCTTATTCTTCATCATTGATGGATTCTAAGGGGTATTATTATTTGAAAATTTCAAAGGATGAGGATCCTGAAATTTACATTAATTGTTCTGAGCTATTAAGCGTATAAAATAGTCATTTTCATTTTTAAAGGGTGCAAAACCTCTATCTTCTTTGGCGTATAAAATTTCTAAACCCAAATTTTGTACGCTTTGTTTTAACTCATCAAAATCCAAAAAGCGGCGAAAGTGTTCTTCAAAAATGAAGCAATCCCCCCCCCACCGCTAGCTACTCTCTCACCCTTACCAAAAAGAGAATTTTTCTTTCCTCTTACTTCTATGCAAAGCACTCCTTTTTTCTTTAAAAGTTGTGGGATATTTTTAAAAAGATTGTCTTGCTGATCTTTTCTTATGCTATGCAAAGTAAAACGAGAATAAATTCCATCGTATTTTTTATCGTCTAAAAAATTGCAAAAATCAGCACAAGAAAATTCTAAATTCTCACTTTTATAGCTCTCATTTAAAAATCTGATTTCATCTTCACATAAATCCAAAGCCTTAACCTTACAACCTTTTTGTGAAAAAAATAAAGCATCTCTACCATTACCGCAACCAAGCTCTAAAATAGAAAAATCTTTTTTTAAATATTTCAAGCAAAAAGCAGCAAATAAAGAATGCTCGAAGGGTTCTTGATTTTTAGCATAAAAGGCACTCCAATAATTTGTATCTCTAAACATCATTCTCCTTTAAATTTCTGTATAATTCTATACTACGATAAAGCAAATCAAATAAATATATTAAACCAATCAAATAAAAAAAGAAGGTAAAACATTCAGTAATAAAAGATAAAATAATCAAAATAGATAACAAAGTTGGATCAATCCCTAAAATAAATCCTCTATCAAGAAAAAATTTCTTCACTCCATATCTTTTAACTGTCTTTAAAGTTCTAAGCTTTTTAACAATGATTTGGGAACAAATTACCGCGTGTAAATTCATAGCAAAAATCACAAAAAAAATAGAAAAAATCGAAACTTGATAAGCTAGATACGCCACTATAAAAGCTCCATTAAAAGATAAAATATCAACTATATTATCTAACAAATGTCCCAATTTACTGGATAAATTTTTATACCTTGCAAGCATACCATCGATATTGTCTAAAAAATGATAGATAAGATACAAAATTCCAGCTAAAATTGCATAATGATTATAAAGTGCTACAAGAGATAAAAAAGCGAAAACACCTGCAGTAATAGTAACTTGATTGGGTTTAATATTAGTTTTTTCGGCTAACGGCAAAAGAATAAATTTTTGTATGATTAAAACACGAATAATATACTCACTAATGTAATAAGAACGCTTGTTTTCCAACCTTTCATTTTTTTTAAGTTTTTCATCTAGATCCATCAACTACTTCCTTAAAATCACTAAAAAATTTTCATCCGCAAAACTATCATTAGCATAGCTTATTTTTATAGAATTGATTTCAATTTGTCCAAAATCGCAAAATATTCTTCTTACCTCATCTTTATCAAAAAAATACATTTTCATTCCATTTTCTTTAGAAGCAGATTTTAAAGCATCCTTTTCATCAATAAACACTTCATATTTTGAAATTTTTTCATTGTTCAAATAACGATAATCGTTCGTATTTCTTACGACCATATAAGCGATACCATCTTTTTTTAAAACCCTATAAATTTCTTTAGCCGCTTTTTCTATAACTTCTTTAGAATTATAATAAAGCACACCATAACAAATCACACCATCGAATTTTTCATCTTCATAAGGAATATCATCAACACTTGCGATTTTTAATTCTGCTTTTAGTTTATACAAATCTAGCAATTCTTGCGTTGCTTTAATACCATTAGCAGAATAATCCACTCCATAAGCGTTAAAATCATTCTCAGCTAAGAACTTAACATGTCGCCCCCCCCCGCAACCTAGATCTAAAATTTGATCATTTTTCTTAAAATTTTTTAAAACAAAAGCAACCAAATCGCTACTAGGATAACGCGGCTGATGTCTTTTTTGAGAATGCATTTCGTGCCATTTTTCTTGAGTATTCATTTTAAATCCTTATAAAAATTTCAAAAATTATAGCAAAATATCATTTCCTTAAAACGATAATATAGCTATGATTACAAATAGAATTATTTTCTAAAGATATTTCCATATGATTAATTTCGCATATTTTAAATATATTAAACATTCTTTTCACCTCATCTTTGTCAAAAAAATACATTTTCATTCCATTTTCTTCAAAACTGGATCTTTGAATACTGTTCTCTTTGATCAACACTTCATATTTTGAAATTTTTTCATTGTTTAGGTAACGATAATCTTTCGTGCTTCTAACTACTATATAAGCAATACCATCTTTTTTTAAAACCCTATAAATTTCTTTAGCCGCTTTTTCTATAACTTCTTTAGAATTATACAAAAGCACACCATAACAAATCACACCATCAAATTTTTCATCCTCATAGGGGATATTATCGACACTTGCGATTTTTAATTCTGCTTTTAGTTTATACAAATCTAGCAATTCTTGCGTTGCTTTAATACCATTAGCAGAATAATCCACTCCATAAGCGTTAAAATCATTCTCAGCTAAGAACTTAACATGTCGCCCCCCCCCCGCAACCTAGATCTAAAATTTGATCATTTTTCTTAAAATTTTTTAAAACAAAAGCAACTAAATCGCTACCAGGATAGCGTGGTTGATGTCTTTTTTGAGAATGCATTTCGTGCCATTTTTCTTGAGTATTCATTTTAAGTCCTTGTAAAAAATTGCAAAAATTATAACAAAGATAGGATTATTTTTATACTATCCTTGATCTGATCTTTGCTTATTTTTTCATCACACCACAAATTGATAAGTTCTTTACTTAAAATTTCTGAATTTTTTTGAGTTTTTCCTCCAAAAATCAAATGTGATGGCAAATACCAAGAAGAACAATCAATCCCATTTTTTCTTAAATTTTCAAGTAATTTTTCTCTATCGCCCAAATATCTAAAGGTGTAACGCCAAGATATAGAATTTAAATTAAACTTTGGATGCAAAATGAGTTCGTGTTTTAAAAAATTTTGATAAATTTGCATATTTTCTTTGCGTTTTTCACATATATTGCTAAGCTTAGAAAGTTTTTCTTCCAAATAAGGATTATTATCACTTCCAAAAACAAAGGTATAATCTAAAAGCAAATTTTTAAGATTTTTAAAATAATTTTCATCTTTGGGATTTAAAGAGTAATATTTCAAGCGATATTCTTCAAATTTTTGTTTATCAACTCTTAAGGTTAATTCCTTATTAAAATCCCTCAAAGAATTTAAGGATATTTTTGAACTTAAAATCGCTCCACCCCATAAGTCATTTTCTAAAAATTTAGTATGACCAAAACTTAGGATACTTAAATCGCATTTTGGATTGATTTGATAAGTTTGCGCACAATCTTCGATGATAAATATATTCTTATCTTTACAAAAATCAATAATTTTTTCATCACAAAAATGTCCGTAAAGATGAACTAAAACTAAAGCATCATAAGGATTTTCATCATAATTTTTTTTACAACTTTCAAAAATAAGAGTATAATCATCCAAGCTCACATCTGCAAAAATCACCTCAACGCCTGCTTTTAAAGCCACACTAACCACCTGCGGACAAATCAAACTAGGGATTAAAACCTTGTTTTTATTTTTTGATTTTAGATATTTAAAAATCAAAAACAAAGCACTTGTTCCTGAACCTGTATAAAGAGTTTCTAAAGTATTAAAATGATTGCTAATTTTTTCTTCTAAGCTGTTCAATTTTCTTTCCTTAAATTATGCTATAATTTATAAAAGTAATTTTACCGATATTATTTTAAAAATTAGTTTGGAATTTAAATGCAAATAGGAAATTTTAACACGGATCAAAAAGTATTTATCATAGCAGAATTAAGCGCAAATCATGCCGGAAGCTTAGATCTTGCACTCAAAAGTATCAAAGCGGCTAAAGAAGCGGGAGCAGATGCGATAAAAATTCAAACCTACACTCCAGATAGCCTTACGCTTGATAGCGATAAAGAAGATTTTATCATCAAAGGTGGGCTTTGGGATAAACGCAGACTTTATGAACTTTATGAAAGCGCTAAAACCCCTTATGAGTGGCACGAACAAATTTTTCAAACCGCCAAAGATGAAGGCATACTCTGCTTTTCAAGTCCTTTTGCAAAAAAAGATGTGGATTTTTTAAAACAATTTGATCCTATAGCTTACAAAATCGCCTCATTTGAAGCTAATGATGAAGAATTGATCCGCTATATAGCCAAAGAAAACAAAACCACGATCGTTTCTACGGGCATTGCAAGCGAAGAAGAGCTTTTTAGAATTTGTGAAATTTTTAGAGAGGAAAAAAATTCACAATTGATATTTTTAAAATGTACCTCTGCTTATCCTGCAAAAATCAGTGATATGAATTTAAAAGCTATTTCAAGCTTAAAAGAAAAATTTGGTATAGAAGTGGGACTAAGTGATCATAGTTTTGGACATTTAGCTCCAGTTATAGCCGTAGCGCTTGGAGCTAGAGTAATAGAAAAACATTTTATGATTGATAAAAATTTAGAAAGTGAAGATGCTAAATTTAGCCTTGATTTTGATGAATTTAAAGCCATGGTTGAGGCCGTAAGAGAAGCTGAAAGTGCTTTAGGAGATGGCTCTTTAGAACTTAATGAAAAAACTTTAAAAAATCGCACTTTTGCAAGAAGTTTATATGCAAGCAAAGATATCAAAAAAGGTGAAATTTTTAGCGAAGAAAATGTAAAATCTGTGCGTCCTTCCTTTGGACTTCATCCTAAATTTTATCAAGAAATTTTAGGCAAAAAAGCTACAAAATATATCGAATTTGGCGAAGCCTTAAAAGAAAAAGATTTTAGATAAAAGGCAAAATTATTTATGGATAAAGAACTTTTTTTAAAAAATACCCAAGCGCTTTTTGAAGTGGATCAAATTTTAGCTTACAAACTAAGAGCTTTACAAAAATTTGAAAATTTTCAACCCAATATCACTGAAGATGGTGTTAATTTTACAAACAATTTAGAAAAAATTTATGAAAATCCCAAAAAAGACTTTATAGAAAATTTAAATCTTTATAAAAATCAATACTTTAAATATCCAGTTTTGTTTTTTTATGGTTTTGGAAATGGCAAACTTTATAAAGCCTTATGTGAAAATAAAAATCATAAGCATATCATCGTTTTTGAAGATGAGCTTGAAATTTTAGCCTTAGCTTTTTATTTTACTGATTTTACCAAAGAATTAAGAAGTGAAAAACTCATACTCTTTCACACTCCAAGCATTACTACTGCACAACTTAATGCTCTTTTTATGTTTGAAAGTATTCAAAAAAGTATTAAAATTTTTAATCTTTTTATTCATAGTGATTTTTACCTTAAATTTTATACCCAGCAAATACAAAATCTAAATCAAATTTTAATCGAAAATATTCGCTTTATTGTTTTAGCTAAAGGAAATGATCCATATGATTCTAGCATAGGGATTAAACATGTATTAAGCAATCTTCCTAAACTTTTAAGCCATGGAATTTTTCAAGATTTTTTAAAAGAAAGAAAAGGTAAAGTAAAAAATGCCATCATCGTTTCAACAGGCCCTAGTCTTATCAAGCAATTGCCTTTATTAAAAGAATATGCAAATAAGGCTACGATTTTTTGTGCAGATAGTGCTTATCCTATCTTGGCAAAGTATGATATCAAGCCTGATTATGTTTGTATGCTAGAAAGAGATGATGTAGTTTCAAAATGTTTTGATAATGATTTTAAAGAATTTGATCAAGGAATTTTATTTATCATAAGTTCTGTTGTCCATCAAGAAGTCATTCATTTTCTTGAAAGAAATTCTAGAAAATATATGCTTATTCATCGCCCTTTGCTTTTTGCCTCATCTTTAAATCTTAAAGAATTTGGTTATATAGGCGTTGGAGCAAGTGTTGCAAATATGGCTTATGAATTAGCTGCTAGCTTAAGACATGAAAATATCATTTTAATAGGACAAGATCTAGCTTATGCAGAAGATGGAAGCTCTCATCCAAGTGATCATATCTATGGAAGTGAGGGGGAGAAAATACGCGGAGAAGTTTATACCCTTGCTTATGGTGGCAAAGAACGAGTAAGAACACAACTGACTTGGAATTTATTTCGTCAAGCTTATGAAAAAGATATTTTTTGGGCAAAAGAAAAATTACAGATTAATACCTACAATTGTACCGAAGGTGGAGCTAGAATAGAAGGAGCTATAGAAAAACCTTTTAAAGAAATTTGTGAAACACTGCTTAAAGAAAATTTAAAAAAACCTTTTGAGTTACCTAAAAATTTAGAAACAAATGAAATAAAAAATAAATTTTTACAAACCCAAAAACTTCTTACTAAAAATGTCAAACAAAGTGAAGAATTTATCAAAAAATGTCAAAATGAACTTAAAAAACTTGATTTTGAACTCAATAGATCCGAACTTAATTTATCAACTTTAGAAAAAATCAAAAAAAATCTTTTAAAATTTTTTAGCGAATTTAAAAAATTAAAATTGTTTAATGAGCTTACTCAAGCCATTTATTATCATAATGAATGTGAAATTTTGCGCTATGAAGTTTTAAATGAAAATGAAAATGATCAAAAAGAAAAAATCAAAGAATTTTTAATCACCCAAAAAGCATGGTGGTTACAAGCTTTAGAATACTTAAATACTCAAAATAAAACCATCAATGAAGCTTTAGAAAAATACAAAAATGACGATATTTCATAAATAAAATGGAGGATTTATGAAATTTAATAAAAATCAAATTACACTTTTTAATAAAAATCTAGATTCACTAAACAATCTTACCTTAAAAGAAAATCTTAAAAAATTAGCAATCACTCATTATGAGCTTATTTTGGGCAAAGATAGCTTAGATATCAATCTTAAAGATACAAGAGATGATACTTTTCTTTATAAAGACACTATAAAAGAACTAGATACAATGCTAAAAACTTATAATGAAAAATATCTTTTATATCCTGTGCTTTATTTTTATGGTTTTGGAAATGGAATTTTATTTAAAGCTCTTTTAAAAAATAAGCATTGCGAACATTTGGTTGTCTTTGAAAAAGAATTAGAAATTATTAAAATTATGTTCCATCTTTTAGATTTTTCTCAAGAATTAAGTGAAAATAAACTTTTATTGTTTGACGTTAACACTTTAGAACTTCAAGATTATCATGATCTATGTTCAAATGATCCTTTTTTTAAATTTTCTAGAACTTATTTTTTAGAACTTAGCAGTGATTATTATGACAGAAATCAAGAAGAAATCTTAGCAATAAATAACAATTTTATAAAAAACTTTAAAAGAGCCATTCTTTCAAATGGAAATGATCCAAAAGATATCTTACAAGGCATAGAACAATTTGTTTATAATCTCTCAGTTATGATTACTCGTATTCCTTATCAAAATTTACTCAAACAAAGAGTAGGACTTAGTAACACAGCTATCATCGTCTCGACAGGACCAAGTCTTACCAAACAACTTAACACTCTTAAAAAATATGCAAATAAAGCAACCATTATAGCAGCCGATAGTGCATATCCTATCTTAGCAAAGCATAATATTAAACCTGATTATGTTTTATCTTTGGAAAGAATTTTTTCAACTTCCAGATTTTTTGATAATAATTTTGGAAATTTTGATAAAAATACTATATTTATTACAACCCATTTGACTCATCCTCAAACCATTAAAAATCTAAAAAATAATAATAGAAATTTTATGTTAGCTTGCCGAAAAAATCAATTTGCAACCTATTTAAATATTAATCAATTTGATGGATTATATGAAGGACATAGTGTAGCGAATATAGCTTATGGTTTAGCTGTAGTCTTAAAACATGAAAATATTATTTTTATAGGGCAAGATCTTGCTTATGCAGAAGATGGAAGCTCTCACCCAAATGAACATATTTTTGGAAGCTATGATGGTATAAAAAAAGACACGTTGTCTTATCATTTGCAAACTGTGGCTTATGGGGGAGAAAATCTAGTTTATACTAAGGAAGTATGGAATTTATTTAGATATGTTTTAGAAAAACATATTTTTCAAACAAAGCAATTAGAACTTTGTAATACCTACAATTGCACCGAAGGTGGAGCTAGAATAGAAGGGGCTATAGAAAAACCTTTTAAAGAAGTTTGCGAAACTTTATTAAAAGAAGATTTAAAAAAGCCTTTTCCTAAGGTAAAGAATTTAAACCAAGATAAACAAAATGAACTTTTACTTAAATGTTATTATAAAATTTATAAAAGTATAAGACATTGTAAAGATTTTAAAGAAGAACTTTTAAAATCTTATAATTACATCTTAGAAAGTTTTTCAAATCTTAATTTAATTTCAAATTTAGATGAAGGTAAAGAAATACTTAATTATCTCGTACAAAAAATAGATAAAGTTAAAGTTAAATTTGAAGATGGAAAAAATATGTTAGATCTTTATGAAATTTTAGGTCCTTTGCAAACTCAATTTGAACTTAATTTGGCAAGAATTTATGTTTTAAATCCAAAGACTTTAGAAGATTCCTATAATAAATCTTTATTATGGGTAAAAGAGCATATAGATTTTTTTAAAATGGTTTATGCTCATATTGAAGCTCAAGAAAAAGCTTTGATAGAAAATATTATTCCTTTGGAAGATGAATTAGAAATAAGAAATTTAAGAAAATGGAAGGAAAAAATCAAAAATGCAAAATGAAATTTTTCACAAAAACTTAAAAAATATGAATGATCAAGAATACAAAGAACTTAAGGAAGAATTAAAAAAAATCAAAGAACTTAGAGAATTTTCTTACACTTTTGGTAAAGATAATTTAAATATTAATATCATTAAAAAAAGAAATTTAAAAACGATCTATAAAAATCCTATAAAAGAATTAGAAGAAAAAATTGAGTTTTTTAAAGAATATCAAAGATATCCGGCTTTATTTTTTTATGGTTTAGGAAATGGAATTTTATATAAAGCATTGTTACAAAATGAAAATCACAAAAGAATAGTTGTTTTTGAAAAAGAAATAGAAATTATATTTATCGTTCTTAATTTACTCGATTTTAGCGAAGAACTAAGAAAAGGAAGATTGATATTAATTTATACTCCTCATATGAATTACGCAAAAGCCGATAGAATATTTTCTTTAAAAGAAGTTAATCAATTTTTTAAAACTTATAATCTACACCTGCATTCTAATTTTTACAAAAACTATGAAGAAGATATGTTAAAAATCAATACCTTAAATTCAAAGGCTATTAAAAATATTAGCCTTAGAAGAGGAAATGACCCAAAAGATGCTATGCAAGGTATAGAACAATTTGTTCGCAATATTCCAAAAATGATTAACCATCCAAGTTACCATACTTTACTTAAAAAAAGAAGAAACGCTAAAGATGAAAACACAGCTATCATTGTTTCAACTGGACCTAGCCTTGAAAAACAACTTCCTTTGCTTAAAAAATATGCCAATAAAGCGACAATTTTTTGTGCTGATAGTGCTTATGCAATATTAGCGCAACATGATATAAAGCCCGATTATGTTTGTATGATGGAAAGAGATCATCACACAGCAGAATGCTTTAATAACGATTTTAAAGAATTTGATCAAGGAATTACTTTTATTATCGCCTCTTTGATACATAAAAACACTATAGCTTATCTTGAAAAAAACAAAAGAGAATATATCTTAGTCACTAGACCTTTACCCTTTGCCTCCTCAGTAGAACTTAATGAGTTTGGCTATATGAGTTGTGGTTTAAGTGTAGCCCATATGAATTATGAGTTAGCTATTCATTTAAATTTCAAAAATATCATTCTAATAGGACAAGACTTAGCCTACAGCGAAGATGGAAAATCTCATGCAAAAAATTTCTTATATGAAGATTTTCACAAAGGACACTACCAAAGAGATTTTAGTAAACATACAGCGTTAGCTTATGGAGGAGATGGAATTGTTCAAAGTTCTGAAATTTGGAATATCTTTAGGGAAATTTTCGAGAACTATATTGCATTAAATAAAAATGAAATCAAGACTTATAACTGTACCGAAGGTGGAGCTAGAATCGAAGGAACCATAGAAAAATCTTTTAAAGAAATTTGTGAAACACTACTTAAAAAAGAACTTAAAAAACCTTTTGTCAAAATTCCTAAACTTTCAAAAGTTCAGAGAAATAAATTTATGTTAGAAGCGTATAAAAAAATCAAAAATCAATTAAATCTAACTAATACTTTTTTAAAAGAATGTAAAAAAATCAAAAATCAATTAACTAATTTAAAAAAAGGCAAAACTAAACTCACTCTTGATCAAATCAGTCAAAATTTAGATAAATTAAAAACCCGTTTAGATTCTAAACGCTATGTCTTTTTATTGGAAATTTTAGGACCAACTTTATATCACGAAGAAAGCTTACTAGCTCCTTTATATACTCAAAAAATTAACAATGAAAGCGAGAGACAGAATAAACTTTTTGCTTGGCTTTATGCACATGAATCTTTAATCGAAAGTATTTTTGATCTTGTAAATACTCAAAATATTATCTTAAAAAAAGCTATCATACCTTTACAAGATGAATTAGAAAAAAGAAAATTGATATAAATGAGGATAAATATCCTCATTATTGTAAAAGTTTTAAAACATTTTGCTGCACAGCATTAGCCTGACTCATCGCATAAGATCCACTTTGAGCTAAAATATTATACTTAGAGAAATTTGCACTCTCGGCTGCAAAGTCAACATCTCTTATAGTTGATTCAGCGGCTTTAACATTTACTTGAGTTACGGTGATATTATTAATCGTAACTTGAAGTTGATTTTGCACTGAACCTATATCTGCTCTGATTTGATCAAGATTTGTTGTTGCAGTTTCAGCAATATCCATTACCGCCATAGCTCCTTTAAGTGTAGTTACACCAGCATTTTTATAAGTTACACCTGCACT
>NZ_JACHTO010000026.1:0-16601 GCF_020135895.1 Campylobacter sp. 2457A
AATTCTTTTTTACAAAACTCAAGAGCTGATTTTACAACATCTTGCATATCATAATATCTATATTCCCCTAACCTTCCACCAAAATAAACATTTTTTTCTTTTTTTGATAAAGCATAATATTCATTATAAAGCGATTGGTTTTTTTTATCATTAATAGGATAATAAGGCTCAACTTTTAAGTTCCACTCTAAAGGATATTCCTCGCTAACGACAGTGGTTGGGGACTGTAAAAATTCAAAATGCTTATGCTCTATTGTTCTTGTATATGGAACTTCCTTATCTGTATAATTAACAACTGCAACACCTTGAAAATTTTCTTGATTTAAAACCTTGTGTTTAAAATCTAAACTTCTATACTCTAAAGCTCCGAATTTATAATCATAATAAGAATCTATAGGACCTGTAAATATAATTTTTTTAGCTTTATTGGCAAATTCTCTTCTATTTTGAATAAAATCAACATTTTTTATAACTTCACATTCCTTGAGCATTTTTTCAAAAATCAAAGTATAGCCACCTTTAGGAATTCCTTGATAAGGATCCCTAAAGTAATTGTTATCATAAATATATCTTACAGGAATTCTTTTAATGATCGATACTGGTAATTGAGAACATTCTCTCCCCCATTGCTTTTCAGTATATCCTTTAATAAGTGTTTTATAAATATCAACTCCGACTAATGAGATAGCTTGTTCTTCTAAATTTTTTGGCTCATCTTTAATAAATGCACTTTGTTCTTGTATTATTTTTTGAGCCTCTTGTGGAGTTTTAACACCCCATAATTGATAAAAAGTATTCATATTAAAAGGAAGATTATAAATACTACCTTTATAATTTGCTATTGGAGAATTAATAAAATGATTAAATTCGCAAAAATTTTGCATATATTTCCAAATTTTTTCATCTGAAGTTCTAAAAATATGAGCACCATATTTATGGACATTGATTTCTTGTATATTTTCAGTATAACAATTACCTCCGATATGCGACCGCTTTTCTATAACCAAACATTTCAATTTTTTCTTTGACGCTTCATAAGCAAAAATACTGCCGAATAATCCGCTTCCAACAATTAAATAATCAAACATAATCAACTCTTTATGCGTTTATAAATTTTGAATTCTAGCAAAAAAAACTTAAAACTTTGTTTCTAAATAATCTCATCATTTTGTTAATATATTTATACAAAAAAAATATTCTTTTATATTTAAGAATCTTCCAAAAATAGCTATTATTATTTAATAATAAAGTTAACTTATTTTTTATTCTCCATGGGTCTAAATTGATAAAAAATATTTTAAAAGTATTTTCAAACATATGTCCAAAAAAAGCTCTTTTTGCTAAAAAAATAAAATCGCTATCTTTAGACTTTAAAAAATTAAATATAGCAAGAAATACAAAAAACATACTTGCAGCAGAATAATATTTTTTCATCATAATAACATCTTTATTGAAAGAATCATAAAGATTAACCAAATGCAACGGAGGATTAAAATCGTTAGATATATTAATAGTGCTATTATTTCTTATCCTATAATAATGCAATATTTTTGGTAAAACATAAATAGAGCTACTCTGGAAAAATAATAACATTCCAAAATGATGATCTTCGTGAATTATATTATTAATAAATTTTAAATTTATTCTTTTTAAATAGCCAAAGTTAATCATCCCTGACCAAATAAAATAAAAACTATCAACATTATACTTTATACTTTTTTTTAACCAATCAATAGGAGTTATATTTCCCTCTTGATAGCTATAATAATCTAAAAGACAAGTCCACTGTTTTTGAAAATTATTTTCAAAAATAGCATCACTCTTAAACCAAATTATATCTGTAGAATTATTAGTTTTTGAAATACATTCTTCAATGCAATCAAAACTCCAAAAATCATCAGAATCCAAAAAAATAATATAATCAATAAAAGGAGGTGTGTGTTTCTCTGAAGAAATTTTATGGTTTTTAAAAACAGAATAAATTTCATAAGGATTATAACCCTCTAAAGCCAATTCGATTAATTGTTGTTTATAATGCATCTTTATATTTTTAAGGTTATATTTTCCGCTGAAATAATCTATGCCTACATTTCTTGCTTCACTCTGCCCTTTATTCTTTTTATCAAATAAGATAATCCTCTTGTCTTTTGAAACATATTTTTTAGCTATATTTAAAGAATCATCTGTGCTCCCATCATTAACCAAAACTATATGTAAATTTTTGTAAGTTTGATTAATTACACTATCTAAGCATTCTTTTAGATATTTTTCCACATTATATATTGGAATAACTATGCCTACAGCTTTCATTCTTAACAATCTGTTAAAAACAAATCGCTTGAAAAAACTTTATCTTTTACCTTTAAAAGTTTTTCTTCAAGGCGATTAGCTACAATTAAATCAACACTATTTAAAAAATTACCTAAATTATTTTCAATTCTAATATTTTCAAATTCTCGACTATTGATTAAAGGTTCATAGATAATGAAATTAATATTTTTATTATATTCTTTTATAAAATTCATAATATCAAAAATCACAGAACTTCTAAAATTATCAGAATTATGCTTCATAATCAATCTATAAATACCTATAATTTTCACATCGCTTTTGGCTATCAATTTAGCTATAAATTGTTTTCTAATGGCATTTGACTCTACAATAGACCCAATTAAACTATTTGGAACGCCCTCAAAACTAGCTAAAAGTTGTTTAGTATCTTTTGGCAGACAATATCCCCCATAACCGAAACTAGGATTGTTGTAATAATTTCCAATTCTAGGATCGGCGCAAATACCTTTAATTATATCTAAAGTATTCAATCTATGAACTCGAGCATATGAATCAATTTCATTAAAAAAACCCACTCTCATGGCCAAATAAGCATTAGAAAAAAGTTTAACGCTTTCGGCTTCATTTGAGTCCATATAAAATACTTTTACATTTTTTGCATCAATATTTTTATAAAACAATTCACCTATTTTTTTACCTAAGGATTCTTTATTTCCAATTATAATTCTACTTGGATTTAAGCTATCATAAAGTGCATAACCTTCTCTTAGAAATTCTGGAGAAAAAACAATATTTTGATATTGAAAATTTTCTTTTAATTTTTCTGTATATCCTATTGGTATTGTACTTTTTATAATGACAGTAGCTCTTAATTTTTTACTTATTAAATTTTCTAAAACTTTTTCAATATTACTTGTATCAAAAAAATTAATTTCTTCTTTATAATTTGTTGAAACAGCGATTATTACATAATCAAATTCCTCACAAGATTTTAAAGAATTAATATCAACTGCTTTTAGCTTATTAGGATTTTCTTGAAAAAAAATTTTTATAAGATCATCTTGGATGGGTGATTGATTATTATTAATACTTTTTATTTTTTCTTTATTAATATCAGCTAATACAACATCATAGTTTTTAGAAAATACAATAGCATTAGCAAGTCCCACATATCCTATACCTACAACTAAAATATTCATAATCTATACCTACTCTTTCTTAAATCAAATATTTTCTTTTGCATTAAACGATAGAATTTAGTATGCGAAAGTATACTTTTTAAATGGTAAAAACCTAATAACTTAAAAAGTATCTTTTTTAAATAATTGTTATTAAGCTCAAATATATAAGGTTTATATATAAAAGAATTAAGAGAATAAAAATTATTATCTTGCGCACCAATAAAAATTTTTTTTCTACTAATAACAATTTGATAAAATTCTTTTTTTTCTGTATCAAAGAAACTATAATAATTATATTTTAAAAAATAAATAAATGGTATCAGTTCTTGCTCTGAAAAATTATATTTTAGCATTAAATTTAAAATACTATTTCGTTGCTGATTTGTTAGAGAATTAAAATATTGTTTACAATTTAAAATATCTTTATTGTCCAAATTCCTGTTTATTGAAATATCCAAAGATTCACTTTCATCAAAAAACCAAGAATTTGGCAAAACTCCTTTACCAAAATAGATACACTTGATTAAATACTTTTTTGCAAATATTTGAATTTTTGATTTTTGAATATCCTCCAAAGAGCTGCAAATTAAAAAATAGTTAATTTTATTTTTGTTAATATATTCCAATAAATACTCTTCATTTAAAAAATTCTGATTATTGAATTTTATTATTATGCCAATATAAACGCTAATATCTCTGAAAAAATTTAAATCAACTTCTTCATTGCAAATCAATAATATATTATTTTCTTTTGCACCTATTACTTGCAAAGGATTAATGCTATAACTATTAATCTTTTTTAAATTTGCATAAAATTGCTTATGATTTATATTTTTATTACTCATGTATCCATTTTGATTAGGTTCTACATGCCAAAAATGATACATATAAATTCCATAAAAACTCATTTCGTATCCAAGTAAAGAAAACCAAGAGCGAAAACCTTCAAAATTAATAAAATTCCAATTTCTAAAATCATAATATAAATTTATAGGCATTTTTTCAAAAACAACGCAAGAGTGTAGTACTCTAGCAAAAAAATCAAAATCTTCATATCCATGACCTATAAATTTTTCATTATTTCCACCTAATGCCAAAAACTTATGCTTATTAATAATTATACTAGAAGTTGAACTAGGGGCAAAAAAATTGATTAATGAATTTTTTCCGCTGATTAAATCATTTTGAATTAAAGCATCCCATATATCTTCATCTTGATTATAAACAAAAGAAGAACCATATTCTGTAAGATAAATTACCGGTAAAACAAATATGATATTATAATTTATTGTAATATTTTTAATCTTAATAAGATTTAAAATCTTTTCTAAAGAAAAGGGACTAACATAACAATCAACATCTAAAAACATAATCACTTGAGCATTTGCAAAACAAGCACCTAAATTTCTACATTTTCCTTGAGAAAAAAAATCTTTTTGAGATTCATCTTTTAAATAAATATGACCATTTTCTTCTATGATTTGCTTTAGATTATTTTCTAATGAAGAATAACCCTCAACAAAAATATATTCTATTTTTTCATCACTCTTTAAGCGAGTAGCTTTTTGCATGACTCTATCTTGTATATAAGCTCTTTCCTTACTTAAGCCAAAAGGGATGATTATAGATAAAATGGGAGACATTAAATCACACATTTCCTATGGCATAAAGCTGGATGATTCCTACTACTTTACCCTCTTTTCCTACAACAATTTCTTTAATCTTATGTTTTAACATCAATTCTTCAGCCTCGCTTGCCATAGCATCCGCATCGATAACTTTTGGATTGTCACTCATAATCTCTTTTGCTTTAAAATCAAATCTTGGCTTATCACTCATTTTTAAAGCTCGACGTAAATCTCCATCGGTAATAATTCCAACCAACTTCTCATTTTCTATAACAACGCAAAGTCCAAGTTTTCCGCTTGTCATCACATTGACAAGATCATTAAATTCAGTATCTGGATGTACAATAGGAAGATTTTTTGAAACCATAAGATCTTTTACCTTTGTCAAAAGCTTACGTCCTAGGCTTCCACCTGGGTGAAAAAGGGCAAAATCATCGGGTTTAAAATTTTTCATTTTCATCAAAACAGCTGCTAAAGCATCGCCCATTACTAATGTTGCCGTTGTTGAAGACATAGGGGCAAGTTTAAGAGGACAAGCCTCTTTTTTAACCGAAATATCCAAACAAACATCAGCTTGCTTTGCTAGAGTGGAATTTAAATTACCCGTCATTGCTATAAGGGTGATTTTTCTTCTTTTGATAACAGGGATAATTTTTAAAAGCTCTTCAGTTTCGCCTGAATTTGAAATAGCGATTAAAACATCTTCTGGAGTCATCATACCAAGATCACCATGCAAAGCTTCTCCAGGATGGATAAAAAAGCTAGGGGTTCCCGTACTAGCTAAAGTTGCTGCGATTTTGGCACCTATGTGGCCTGATTTTCCCATACCGCTAACTATACATCTTCCCTTGGCTTGAATAATAAATTGAATCGCTTGATTAAAATCTTCATTCAAATGAGAAGTCAAATCAAATATAGACTCAGCTTCTATTTTAAAAACTTCCTTTGCAATTTCAATCGCTTCCATAAAAACAACCTTTAGAGATTTAAAACAACATTTGTTGCAACGGCAATTTGATAAAGAATTTGAGTTAGCATACTAAAGATTTGCAAATTCTCGCTTTCAACTTTAGGTAAAACTAAGATGGAATCCCCTGGATGCATTGTAATATTTCCATTAAATTTTTCAGCCTTACCATTGCTACGTATAACTAAAACCTTAGAAGTATCGGCTCTTTCTCCATAACCTCCAGCAAGATTGATATAATATTTCAAATCTTTACCCTTGTCAAAAACAAAAGCACCTGGCAAAGAGACTTCACCTTGAACGATTACAAGATTGTTTTTACTTGGAACATTGATCACATCCCCATCTTCTAAAATCACGGATTTGTAAGATTTTGGATTATCAATAACGATTTGTCCTTTAGGCTCAACCTGCTTAGCCCTTTGGATAAATTCAAGAATCAATTTTGCCTGTTCAGCTCTAATAGCAGCACCTTGAGAGGTAACCGAAGTGCTTGTTAAGGCTAAGGTTTCTAGTTCTTTAAGTTGAGCATTGATGAGTTCTTTTTGAGTTTTGGCAACAGATTTTCTAAAAACCTGTAAAGCATTAACATTGGATTGATCATTAAACATAATAAGCCTTGAGGCATCCTCTAAAGTTGTCCCTTTTTTAACCACCAAATTTTTAAGCCCACTATGTTCGCCACTTACAGTGATCGTGATATTTTTAGAGATATATTCTGGATTAAATTGCACCTCATCGCCGGTTTGCAATAAAACTTTAGAAAATTGCATTTTATTATAAGCGCTGACATTGAGTTTATGGTCCTCTCCATAGCTTTTAACTACAGCATTGGTTACTATAGGTTTTGCTCCTGCTACACGCGCCAAATCACTTAAAGTCTTAATATCATTTGAAAGTTCAAAGCGAAAAGGTCTTTGCACATCCCCGCTTGCAAAGGCATAATTTTGCACATTACCCACTAAAATAACATCCCCACTTCTAAAAGGAAAAAGATCCATTTGGCCTTTAAGTAAAAAATTATACAAATCTATATTTTTAATCACTTGATTGTTTCTTAGAATTTCAATATCTCTAAAACTTCCATATTCTAAATTAATCCCACCTGCTTTATCAAGATATTGTATCACAGAATCTGAACTTAATCCTTGATAAAGTCCTGGAGAATTCACACTTCCTGTTACAAAAACAGAAACATTTTGATAGGCGTTCATATCGGCATAAACAAAAACATTGCTTTTATAAATCCTATTAACATGAGCTTTAATCACACTCACTAAAGCACTATTTTTTACACCCAATAAATTAACAGCACCTACTTTTGGGATAAAAATATTACCTTGAGAATCCACAACAAGTACACGCTCAAATTCAACAGCACCCCAAATTTTTAAACTGATTTGATCGCCTACTGCAATTTTATAGTCAGGATTATAAACCCTTTGAGTGTAATTTTTAAAATTTCCATTAAAGAGATGTGCGCCAAAAACAGGAGTTATATCATCATCGGTTTTTACCATATTTTCTTGTTGAAACTTAGAATCACTTGTACTTATATTTTTATCTGATATGAAATTAGTATTCTCATTTTCAACTGCAGTAATTTGAGAAACATCCACTGAACCAAAAGCAAAAACAAAAGAAAATAAAAATAAAACAATCTTTTTCATCAATATTTGTGCTCCTCCATAATCATTTTAGCAAATTTAATAATGCCATATAATAAAGATAAAACCATAAAGGCTGTTAAAATATCATAAATTCTTTCAGGATATTTTGCAATTTGAGGCTTAGTAGGACTTTGGATTACAACAAGTTGCTTAATCTTTCTTACCGCCTCAATTCTTGCACTTTCATAAGCTTTTAAAGCTGATTCATAAGCTTTTTGAGTAAAATTCGCTTCTATGGTCAAATCTTGAAATTTGGCAGCAAGATTATTTAATTTTTGTGAAGGATTATTAGCTGAAATTTTAGACTTTTCTTTTAATAATTGTTTTTTTAAAGCTACAATTTCAGCTTTTAGAGTTACAATCTCTGGTGCTGCATCATTCATATAGCTTTGTAAGCTTAAAAGCTTAGCTTCTTTTTGAGCTAAATTAGCCTCAATTTCTGAAATCAATTTAGCTTTGCTTTCAGCTTGTTTTAAAGGATCGAATACTCCGTATTTATTTTGAAAAGCAATTAAATCATTTTGTGCTTTTTGAAATTTGTCTTTAAATTTTAAAACTTCACTTTCAGCAAAAGCCATTTGATCTCTTGCTGATTTATGAGAAATTTCATTAACAAATTTTTCACTTTCTTCCATAATAGTTTTAGCGATCAAATAAGAAGATTCTGGACTAAAACCCTCTACTTCAACGCTTAATAATCCAGTTTGATTATCAGTATGAATTTTAATACGACTTTGGTAGTATCTTAAAAAAGCCTCATTGGAGCTTGATTGCCATAATTTATAAAACAAATCTAAATGTTGTTCATTGTAAAGTTTTTTAAGCTGAATTTTTTGATCTAGAATTTTTAACATATCAGAAGAATGAATATAGCCTTTAAGATATTTTATATCTTCACTAGCAGCAGAATTTGAGGAAAGCAAGGATAAAATGCCATTAGCTTGAACACTGGTCCCACTTGTAGCTCTAACATCTAAAATCATAGTGGTTACATAACGAGGTGCAGCGATAAATACATAATAAACCACCACAAAAATCATCAAAAACCAAACAATTTTAAAAGAATCAAAAATACTTAAATCTTTAATTTTTTTCACAAATGTTTTTTTTTCTTCCATTAAGCTCTTCCTTGATAAACCGCTATACCTTCATCAACATCATCATAAACAGTTACTTTTCCATTTTCCATAAAAATAATTTTATCACACCATTCTTTAATTTCAGCTACATTATGTGAAACCATAATCACTTTTGATTGACTAAGTCTTTCTTTATAAAGTTTTACACTTTTTTCTCTAAAGGAAGGATCACCCACTGCACCCGCTTCATCGATTAAATAATAATCAAAATCAAAAGCCATACTAAGCCCAAAAGCAATCCTGGCGCTCATTCCAGAAGAATAAGTTTTCATCGGCTCATCAAAAAATTTTCCAAGCTCAGCAAAATCTTCTACAAATTGCACTTTTTCTTGCAATTTTTTCCCTCTATAACCATAAACTCTTGCTACGAATTTAGCATTATCCCTTGCAGTAAGCGAACCTTGAAAGGCTCCACTTAAACCTAAAGGCCAAGATAGTTTTTTATTGGTGATTATCTTGCCACTATCTGGAAGCTCAGATCCACTTAAAAGTCTCATTAAAGTCGATTTTCCTGCTCCATTTCTACCCATTAAACCTATGCTGCAATTTTCAGGAAATTCAAAGGTAAAATCTCTAAAAACATAATGCCTTCCGCCACTAAACAAAGGATAAGATTTTGTCAAATTTAGAATTTTTATCATTGTTTTCTTACCGCTGTTAAAGCTTGTCTATTATGATGATAAAAAAACAAGCCTATAAAAAGTGTTATAGTGATACAAAAAATAGGATAAGCATAATTATAATCATCGCTTATTGGATAATTTTCAAAAAAATTATATCTTAATAATTCCATAACATGAAGCAAAGGATTGTAATAAAATAAATTTAATAAAGATCTAGGTGCAAGCCAAGCTGGAAAAATAATACCCGAAGTCCAATAAAAAATAATGCTATAATAAGCTAATAATGTTCTTAAAGGCTCAACAAAATGCCAAATAATTGCAAAACAAATCCCCAAAGAAAAGCCTGAACAAAAAAGTAAAAATATACAAAAAGAAACGTCCAAAAAATTTTTTGGTATCACTTCTAAATGAAAAAACCAACCTGCAAAAAATAAAACAAGGATAAAAATCACAAAATAAATACAAAACTCAAGCAAAGCTCTAGCAATAAAAACATGTATAGGTTTAACAGGTTTATAAGCAAATAAGGCTAAATTTGCTCCTATACCATTCATAAGCTGAGTCACTATACTTCTAAACATAAAAAAAGGCATAATACCAGAAATTAAAAACATAAAAATAGAAATTCCTTCAGGCATAACCTCATGATGATATTCTCTAACTAGTGTCCCTATGATGGTAATTATTAAAATAATCGCCATAGGTTCACCCACAACCCAAAGATAACCCAAATGCCTATTAGTGCCAAATCTGGTTTTTAGCTCTCTAAAAAAAAGTGCATAAATTACATTTAACATTTGATTTTATACCACCAATTTTTACTTAAAAAGTATAATATTAACTCATTTTGTTAAACAATAAAATATTTTTTAAAAAATTCTATTTTTTTAGCAAAACCTAAAGTATTGTCTGTTAATTTAACCCAAATGATTTCAAGGGTATAAATTTTAGCTTTTTTATCAAGTCTAGCAAAAGAAAATTTAGAAAAATATATTTTCTCTTGTTCTTTACTTGCTCTTTTAAATTCAGCTTTGGCTTGAATCCCTTTTAAAAAAGCGATTTTATTTTCCTTGGCAATATTTACAGCAACGCTAGAATTTTTAAAAGCTAATTGAATATGTTTTGTATTTTCATGAGAAGCGATTATGAAAGCAAGATTTTTTTCATCAAAAGCATAAAAAGCACTAGCGGTATAAACTCCTACATTATCGATCATAGACCATGATAAAAGTTTTTCATTTTTTATAAAATTTAAAATTTTTTCATCCATAATTAAAATTATACTCAACAAAATTTAAAATCAGCCGATATAATACAAAAATTAAAAGGAGTTGGTTATGCAAATTGATGCAAGTAAAAATCAAAGTTTTTCTATGGACTATACCACTAAAAGTGGTAAGCATTTAAGTCTTTCAATGTATGATAATCAAAGTTTAAATTATAATGATAAAGATGGCAAACAATTAAGCTTAAAACATCAATATGGATTTAGCTTTACTTTTGAAGGTTCTAAATTAACTCAAAATGATATGGATGAAATCAAAAATGCCATGAAAGATGTAGAACCTATGCTAAATAACTTCTTAGCTAATTCAAAAGTAGGAGAATTAAAACCTAAAGAACTTATTCAAACCGCTATGCAAATTGCCGATGTTTTACCAACTCCAAAAGATGAAAATCATAAAAATGCTATCGCAAGCAATTTAACTAATAAACTAGATAGCCTATTAAAACAAAATCAAACTAACAATAAAGATACAAATGCATCCATGCTAGAAGATAGCAAAAAGCTCTTAGATGAAGTTTTAGAGCAAATGAAAAAACAGCTTGAAAAACAACAAGAGCAAAACAATAAAGAAAAAGATGGTTTAAATCTTTACGCTTAAAAAGGTTGATCATGCAAAATGTGCAAATTGTAGAAAATATGCTTAAACTCCAGCAAAAATTAAATGATGAAACCAACGGTATTGGTTGGGAGGAAGGCTATACTAAAGAAGGAAAATTGATCAGTTGGAGACGTTGTATTTATATGGAATGCGCTGAACTCATCGATTCTTTTGCTTGGAAACATTGGAAAAATATTTCAGAACCGACAAATTGGGAAAATGTACGTATAGAAATCGTAGATATTTGGCATTTTATTTTAAGCTTACTCCTTGAAAATAAAAAACAAGATTTTCACCTTTTTGCTACAGAAATTGCTTCTGTAAGTGTATTTCAAGATTTTTGCAAAGAAGAAAATAAACCGAGCGAAAATCAAAGTGAAATTTATGGCATTTTAAACGATATAGAACTTATTATCCATAAATGCAGCGGCTTTGACTTTGATTTGGGCGAGTTATTATCTGTTTATTTTATTCTAGCAATCAAATGCGGTCTTAATTTAAATAGCCTTTATCAAATTTACATAGGAAAAAATGTCCTCAACGCCTTTAGACAAGATCATGGTTATAAAAATGGCACTTATATAAAAAATTGGAATGGTAAAGAAGATAATGAAGTTCTAAATGAAATTTTAAAAACAGAAATCGATTATGAAAAAATTTATAATCATCTTGAAGAAGAATACAAAAAAGTCTCTCTATGCAAATTTTAAAACTCTCTTTACAAGATTTTTTTTCGCTTAAATTTTTAAAATTTGCTCTTATCCCTCTTGCTTGTAGTCTTTTATTTATGAGTATTTTAGGGATCTTTGGTTTTTCATTTTTAACCAATTATTTTCATTCTTTATTTAGCGTTAGCGAGGATTCTTTTTGGGCTTGGTTTTATGCTTTTCATGTAGTTCAAGTATTGCTTACTGTGATAAGCTTTTTATTTTCAGGCTTTATTGTTGTTTTTGCTTCTGTTTTTCTTGCTCTTTTTATCACCTCTTTTCTAACTCCTTTTATCGTTAAAGAAATCAATAGAAAATATTATCATTATAGCCTTGAAGAAGAAGTTGGATCCCTTAGAGTATTTTTTGAAATTTTTAAAATATTTATAAAATTTGGCTTCTTTTTTATACTTTGCACCTTAGCTTTATTTTTGCCTTTTGTCAATCTTTTTATTTATTATTTTGTTTTTTACTATCTTTTTCATAAACTATTGATTTTAGATGTAACAAGTTCGGTTTTAGATCAGCAAAATTTTAAAAACTTTAATGCCAAATTTTCTCCTTTTGAATTTAAATTTAGCACCTTATGTTTTTACATCCTTTCTTCTGTACCATTTTTAGGACTTTTTTTTCAAGTATTTTTTGTGATTTTCTTAACCCATTTAAGCTATCAAAAAATTTTAAAACTTAAAACTTGAAATTTTAATATTATGATTATAAAGATAAGCTCTTAATAATCTTGGAATTTTAGCTTTTCTACACTCCTCTTTAAAATTTTTTGGAAGTTTTTCGCAAAGCTCGTAATTAAAAACGAAAGCTTTATCATCCTTATAAGCTATGGCAATTTTTCCACTGATAACACAATCGCTTTTTAGCATTTGCACTCTTTGTTTAGCACTTGGAACAATCCCTTGAATTTTCAATGCTTTTGCGATCATGCTTTCTTCTTTGGGGCAAACTAAAATCCCTTTAAAATTTTGTATTTTTTCAAAATCATAAATTTTTTGCTGATCTTTACTTAGATAATCAAAACTTCTTTTTAAACCTTTAGAAAATTTTTCGACAAAAAAATTAGAAAATTCTTTTCTTATATAGTTTCTAAAGTATTTTACATCGTTATTGCTTTCATCATTAAAATAAAAAATTTCATTCTCTTTTAAAAAATTTAAAATTTCATTCTTGCTTATGCAAAGCAAAGGTCTTATAATGCAATATTTTTCATGCTTTTCAATTTCATTCATTCCTAAAATCTCTGCCAAACCTGCTCCTCGAGAAAGCTGCATTAAAAACCATTCAAATTGATCGTTAAGATGATGAGCTAAAATAAGATGATTATAAGAATTTTCAAGGCAAATTTGATGAAAAAAATCATAGCGAAAATCCCTAGCTTCTTTTTCAAAATTGCCTTTAAATTTGGGGGCAGTTTTTATAAAAATTTGTTTTTGAAATTTTAAAGCAAGTTTTTTAGCCTCATTTTCTTCTTTATCACTATTTACCCTAGTTTTATAATTAATCAAAGCTAGATCAAATGAAATATCATTTTGCATTAAAAAATAAAAAAGCGCACTTGAATCACTCCCATAAGAAAAAGCGAGTAAATTTTTACCCTTTTTTAATAATTCTAAAATTTCATGCTTAATCTGCATCGATTTTTCTTAAAGCCTTAGCGATTAATTTTTTATCCAAGCTTTGAGTGATCTCACACTCATAAATTTGTCCCATTTCCAAATCACCGCACTCGCTTTCATTGATAAGAATTTCTCCATCAATTTCTCTATCCCATCTTAAATCTTTTCCTGCGATGAAAAAAGCTCCCTCGCTACTTTCCCCAGTACAAACCACTAAACGCTTTTTACCTACTTCTTTTTCAAAACTTTTCTCTAAAACCTTACCGATAATTTTTTCGATTTTTTTAAGACGAGCATTGATTGTTTTAAAAGGAATTTGCTCCATATCAAAAGCTGCTGTATCTTCTTCTTTAGAATAAGCAAAAACACTCACTCTATCAAAGCCAAAATTTTGGACAAAATCACAAAGCTCTTCAAAATCCGCATCACTTTCTCCAGGATGTCCCACAATAAAACCCGTGCGCAAAAAACTATCAGGTGTATTTTTCATTAAAGTGAGCATTTCTTTAAGTTTTTTTTGCCCAGCCCCACGCTTCATAATTTTAAGCATAGAATCGCTAATATGCTGCAAAGGCATATCAAAATAATTCACAAAAATTTTAGAAGCTATAATGCGTTTGATTAAAGCCTCACTCGCACTCGTTGGATAAAGATATAAAATTCTAGCTGCTCTTACACCCTTTATTTTTTCTATCTCATCGATTAAGCGTATAAGTCCATTTTTTTCGCCTTTGTCAAATAAATAAGAACTCGTATCTTGCGCGATAAATGAAAAATCCTTATAGCCTTTTTGCGCCAAATCCCTAACTTCGGCAACAATGCTTGAAATTTCTCTTGATTTTAACTTGCCTTTAAAGCTTGGTATAGCACAAAATGAACATTTTTGATTACACCCTTCTGCAATTTTTATAAAAGCATGAAAATTAGAACCCGTGATTACTCTTTTTGTGTTTTCATTTTGTAGATACGTCGAGGAAGAAAATAAATTCGTTTTTTTAAGTATCATTTCATCGATTCTTTCATAATCAGCCACGCCAGTAAAAAGATCAACTTCGGGTAATTCTTTCATCAATTCTTCTTGATAACGCTGCATCAAACAGCCCGTAACCACTAAAAGTGAATCTTTTTTTCTTTGCTCGTGTAAATTTAAAATCGCATTGATGCTTTCTTTTTTAGCGCTTTCTATAAAACCACAAGTATTGACAATCAAAACATCTGCCATACTTGGATCATCACACAATTCATAAGCACTAAGACGTCCTAGCATGATCTCGCTATCGACTAAATTTTTATTACAACCTAAAGACATTAGATAAAGTTTTGACATATTTCTCACTTTTTAAATTTGAATTTTCATTTTTTTTTTTTTGATAAAATAAGTTTTTTAAAATTATAACAAAATAATAATTAGGAAATTTTTTATGGATAAGAAAAATGTGGTTTTGCTTGGCGCAAGTAACTCTAGAATGCCTGGAGGGATTCAAGCTGGTCTAAATCAAGATAATATTAATTTTACCAATTTATCATTAGGCGGAACTACTTCTTTGCATAAACTTTACTCCTTAAAAAGAGAGGAAAATCAAGAAGTGCTTAAAAAAGCAGATTTGATAGTGATAGAAGTTAATATTATGGATATATCAATATTCTCGGTGTCAAATTTAAACACAACGCTAAGAAATATTGATTATCTTTATGATGAACTCACTTTATTTAATGTTAAAATAATGATATTAATACTATTTGATCCTAGGATAGAACATGATCAAAATGCGAATACTATAAATAACCTTCATAAATATAAAGCTAAAGAATATGGCTATAATGTTATAGATATTAACAATATTGTAAATAAATTTGACCTGTATCATTTTTTTATGAAACCTGATTGTTATCATATGCTAACCTCTATAATGTATCAACTTGGAAAAAATATCGCTAACAATATTTCTTGTTTTCATTTTCCATGCAAAAATAAACAATTTAATCATCAATTTGAAATAATTACTCCTGATGAGTTGGAAATTATAAATGGTGATTTCAATAAAAAGATAATAAGAGATTTAACATATAGAGAAACTGTTTATAAAATTGATAAAAATCATATTCTTAAAATACCAGAAAAATATAATAAATTTAAATTAATAGGAATGCATACTTTTAATAATATCAGTTTATTGATTAATCAAAAAATGGGTGCATATGAAAAAAGAACAAAGAGTTATTCTAGTTTAGTTTTGGAACAAAAAAAGGGAAAATTAATAAAGTATTTTTGGGGATATAATACATTTCAAGATATATCAAATAATTTTATTTTAGATAAAGATACCTTAGTAAAATTTAATCTTAAAGAAAAATATTCTGAATTGTCTTTTGAGGTTAATTATATTGATAATTATATTAATACTCTTGATTATGTAAATTTAGTTTCTTTATTTGTAGTTAAAGAAGATCCTAATGCTGTTAAAAATATAAATTATGATTGGTTGTATCAAAGAGAAATTAATATTGATAAAAAATATAATTTTGATCATTTGATACCAGATTTATTGCTGATTAAAGAAAGTGTTGAAGAATATTGCATAAAAATGGATCCTATTAAACAAGCACTCTTGCAAAATCAAATCAATGCTTTAAATACTCAAATATCTAATTTAAATAATGAAAAATTAAATTTACAAAATAATTTTCAGGCTCAGCTCAACTCCATCCCTATTAAAAAACAACATTTAGAATTAGCTAATTTAGAACAAGACCTAATCATCAAAAAACTAGAAAGTAAAAAATTAGCTAAATCTTTAGGAATTAAAATGGATATTATTAATCCTAAAGTAACTTTTATCCAAGCTAATTCAGCTAAAGCAAGAATTCAAAACCAACTTT
>NZ_JACHTO010000027.1:0-13294 GCF_020135895.1 Campylobacter sp. 2457A
AGCAAAATAAGCGATAAAAGGTTTTTGGAGGCTATAAAAAATGCTAGAGCACTTGAAGCGGTGTGTTTGATAAATGAAAATCTAAATATTACAATCGCTAAAGATGCTATATAAGCTTGCGAAAAGTTTTTAAGTTTATTTTATAAAGAATTTTTTGATGATAAATATAAGGCTCCAAAATCTTTTTATCGAATTGCATTGATTAGAATAAGGGAAACTCTCGAGTCAGATATAGCTGCTGCAAAAAAAGCTGTAATATTGCAAGATTAAAGAGTTATTAAAGTCTATACTAAATGGTAAAAATGCAGAAGAGGCGCTTAAAAGTTCCAATTTTTCCAAAGTACTTTTTGGTAAAAAACCAGCTATGCAAAATCAACTTTATTGTCCAATGAATAATATAGAACTTATATTTTTAGTAGAATATGCGTAAGATAAAGAAGATTATCTTATCGCTAAAGTAGCCTAGATTGTATTAATTTAATATATCTTAACTCACTTGAAAGTGCTTTTATGTACAGAGAAAGATTTGACGGGATAGAATCTTGGGATGTTTCGCATATTAAAAATTTCCCTAATTGTTTTTATCATTGTGAAAATATGAATATTGATTTAAGCAAATGGGATGTAGGAAAAGGTCAAGAATTTATCTCTATGTTTGAACATGCGAGATATTTTAATCAAAATTTAAATAAATGGGATATGAGTAAAGCGAAAAATATTAATAAAATGTTTTATTGTGCTTTTACATTATAATGGCGATATAAGTACTTGGAATGTAAGCAAAGTAATTTCTATGGAAGAAACTTTTCGAAAAGCTATTTGTTTTGATCAATGTTTGGATAATTGGGAGCTTGCAAATTTAAAAGAATGTAAAAATGCGTTTTTAGGATGTCCTTTAAAGTATAATCCACCAAAGTGGTATAAAACGAAAACAAAACAATAAACAATATTGATTTATAAGATATTTAATAGGAAATTAAAGAATTAATTTCCTAGTTTTTTATTGAGGTGAATTAAATTTATATCTTATTTTGCAATAATATTGCGGGTTTATTAAAATTATTTCTTTATTTAAACTTAAATTAAGTAAATATTAAGATTATTTTTTATACAATCACATTTTAAATTTTTGGCAAAGGTAAAAAATATGACAAAGATAACAAAGCCAAACGAAGTAAAGCGAGAATGGATTGTTTTAGACGCAGAAGGAAAAAGATTTGGTCGTCTTTTAACCGAAGTAGCGACAATTTTAAGAGGTAAAAATAAACCTTGTTTTACACCTAATGTTGATTGTGGAGATTATGTAATCATTATCAATGCATCAAAAGCTGTATTTACAGGTGCTAATAAGGCTGAAGATAAGCTTTATCATAGACATTCTGGATATTTTGGAAGTGTAAAAAGTGAAAAATTTGGAGATTTACTTCAAAAAAATCCTGCTAAATTATATAAATTAGCAGTTAGAGGTATGCTTCCTAAAACAAATTTGGGTAGAGCAATGCTTAAAAAACTAAAAATATATGCTGGCAGTGAGCATCCACATACAGCACAAATTGCTAAAGAAGGAAAATAATATGGCAACAACATATGCAACAGGTAAAAGAAAAACCGCTATTGCAAAAGTTTGGGTAAAACCAGGTAGTGGTAAAATCAGCGTTAATGGTGTTGATTTAAATACTTGGCTTGGCGGACATGAAGCTATTAAGCTTAAAGTGGTTCAACCTTTACTTGCGACTAAGCAAGAAACTTCTATGGATATTAAAGCGACTACTCTAGGTGGTGGTTATAGCGCACAAGCTGAAGCTTTAAGACATGGTATTGCAAGAGCTTTAGCGGCTATGGATGCAGATTTTAGAGCCTTATTAAAACCAAAAGGACTTCTAACAAGAGATAGCAGAACTGTAGAACGTAAAAAATACGGTCGTCGCAAAGCAAGAAGAAGCCCACAATTTTCTAAACGTTAATCTTTACAGCGAGATTTTTCTCGCTGCTTATTTTTATACTTTAATTATTTCTCTCTTTTTCTATTTTTATGTTATAATCTTTACATTTAAAATTTATTATCAATTGAAGGATTTTTTATGAAAAGGTTATTATTGGGTTTAGGTTTAGTAAGTACTTTATTTGGTGCCGATCAAAATATTAAATTTGAAGTGACTCCAACTTTCAATTATAATTATTTTGAAGGTAATTTGGATATGAAAAATCGTTATGCTCCTGGAATTCGACTCGGCTATCATTTTGATAATTTTTGGCTAGATCAAGTGGAATTAGGTTTTGAGTATTATTCTAATGTAAAATATGCTAATACTCATGAAACTACAGATATATCTAGAACTTATTTAAATGCGATCAAAGGATTTGATTTAAATAAAAGATTTTATTTTTATGGTCTAGCTGGAGGTGGTTATGAGAATTTTTCTAATGCTGCCTATGATAATAAAAGTGGCGGATTTGGACAATATGGAGCAGGAATTAAATTTAGTTTAAGTGATTCTTTAGCTTTAAGACTTGAAACAAGGGATCAAATTAATTTTAATGATGCTAATCATAATTGGGTTACAACCTTAGGTATTAGTTTTGGTTTTGGTGGAGAAAAAAAACAAAGTGTAAAAAATGAATCCAAAACTAGACAAATTGAAGAAAATACACAAGCAGAAACATATGTACTTGATGAAAGTGGCAAACAAAAAGTAATTTCCTTAGAGGGGCATTTTGGGTTTAATAAAACTAATATCAATCCAGTTTTTAGCCAAAAAATTAAGAAAATTGCTAAAATCCTAGATGAAAATAAAAATTATAATACTATACTCGAAGGACATACTGATAATATAGGTTCAAAAGCTTACAATAAAAAACTTTCACAAAAACGTGCGCAAAGTGTTGCTAAAGAGCTTGAAAAATATGGAGTTGATAAAAATCGTATTAAGACCATAGGATATGGTGAAGAGCACCCAAGATCTAGTAATGCAACTAAAGAAGGAAGAGCTGATAATAGAAGAGTAGAGGCTAAATTTATACTCAAGCAAAAACAATGAAATATACTATTTTATTTGATTTAGATGGCACTTTGATAGATTCTACAAATGCCATCTTAAATTCATTCAAGGATGCCTTAAGATTTCTTAATTTGGATGTAAAAGAAGATGAAAAAATTAAAGATCTTATAGGCCATCCGTTAAAAAATATGTTTGCGATGCTCTATCCTCATTGTTTTAATTTGATCGATGAATTTGCTAAAATTTATCGTGAATGTTATTCTAAAATTTATTTAGAACAAACAACTTTACTTCCAAAAGCTGATCAAGCTTTACATCTTGCTTATGATTTTGCTGATTTGGGTATAGTGACAACTAAGGGTGGAACTTTTACTCCTATTCTGCTTGAATCTTTAGGAATTAAAAAATTTTTTAAAACTTTAATTACTCTTGATGATGTTAAAAATCCAAAGCCAGATGCAGAACCTATACTTTTAGCATTGGACAAATTAAACAAAACTCAAGAAAATGCTTATATGATTGGCGATACTATTTTGGATGTACAAGCATCTTTAGCGGCTAATATCACTCCTATCGCTTTAAGTTGTGGTTATGGCGATGAGAATGAATTAAAGAGGTATTCTCAAATTTTTTCAAATGCGTACGAAGCAATTTGCCATATACTAAATATTAAACAAATTTGAAGTTTTTGTTAAACACCTTTTAAGAGAATTCGTAGTATAGTCTTGCTGATAAAAAATATTGATTAAGGAAGGTCTTAATGAGTAAAGTAATGAAAACTATGGATGGAAATGAAGCTGCTGCTTACGCAGCGTATGCTTTTACAGAGGTAGCTGGTATTTACCCTATCACTCCAAGTTCCCCTATGGCAGACTATACCGATATATGGGCTGCTGCAGGAAAGAAAAATTTATTTGGAGTGCCTGTAAAAATTGTAGAAATGCAAAGTGAAGCAGGTGCGGCAGGTAGTGTTCACGGATCGTTACAAGCAGGTGCTTTGACAACAACTTATACTGCATCTCAAGGTTTATTATTGAAAATTCCAAATATGTATAAAATTGCAGGACAACTTTTACCTTGTGTTATACACGTTGCAGCACGTTCTTTAGCATCTCAAGCTTTATCGATTTTTGGGGATCATCAAGATATTTATGCAGCAAGACAAATTGGTTTTGCGATGCTTTGTTCTCATTCTGTTCAAGAAACTATGGATTTAGCCGGAGTAGCGCATTTAGCTGCGATTAAAGGTAGAGTTCCATTTTTACATTTCTTTGATGGTTTTAGAACAAGTCATGAAATTCAAAAAGTCGAAGTGATGGATTATGAACATTTTGATAGATTGTTAGATAGAAAAGCTCTACTTGAATTTAGAAATGGTGCTTTAAATCCAGAGCATCCAAAAACACGCGGAACAGCGCAAAATGATGACATATATTTCCAAACTAGAGAATTAGCAAATCGTTTTTATGATGCTTTGCCAGATGTTGTTAATGAATATATGCAAGAAATTTCAAAAATTACTGGTAGAGAATATAAACCATTTACTTATTATGGACACAAAGAGCCAGATCGCATTATTATTGCTATGGGTTCTGTAACTCAAGCTCTTGAAGAAGTTGTGGATTATTTAAATGCGAAAGGTGAAAAAGTTGGTGTTTTCAAAGTTTATCTTTATAGACCATTTAGCTTAAAATATTTCTTTGATGTAATGCCAAAATCAGTTAAAAAAATCGCAGTGCTTGATAGAACTAAAGAGCCAGGTAGCTTAGGAGAACCACTTTATCTTGATGTAAAATCAGCTTTCTATGGAAGAGAAAATGCACCAATTATTGTAGGTGGAAGATACGGACTTTCTTCTAAAGATGTCGATCCTGCACAAATGATCGCTGTATTTGAAAATTTAAAACTTGATAACCCTAAAAATGGTTTCACAGTAGGTATTGTCGATGATGTAACTCATACATCTTTACCAACCGGTGAAAAAATTTCTCTTGGAGACGAAAGTACAATAGAATGTTTATTCTATGGTTTAGGTGCCGATGGAACAGTAGGCGCTAATAAAAACTCTATTAAAATTATCGGGGATAAAACTGATTTTTATGCACAAGCTTATTTTGCGTATGATTCTAAAAAATCAGGGGGTTATACAAGAAGTCATTTGCGTTTCTCTAAAAAACCAATTCGCTCAACCTATCTTGTATCAACACCTCACTTCATAGCCTGTTCAGTAGCAGCCTATCTCGAACTTTATGATGTATTAGCAGGAATTAGAAAAGGTGGAACTTTCCTTTTAAATAGTATTTGGAGTGCTGAAGAAACTATCAGACAAATTCCTGATTCTGTTAAAAAGACTTTAGCGGAGAAAGAAATTAATTTCTACATCATCAATGCAACAAAATTAGCACGTGATATAGGACTTGGTAATCGTACAAATACTATTATGCAATCAGCATTCTTTAAACTTGCAAAAATCATTCCTTATGAAGATGCGCAAAAATATATGAAAGAATTTGCTTATAAATCTTATAGCAAAAAAGGCGATGCTATTGTAGAAATGAATTACAAAGCTATTGATGTAGGTGCAGATGGACTTGTAAAAGTAGAAGTAGATCCTAGCTGGAAAAATCTAGAAATCAAAGAAAAAGAACAAACTAATGCTTACAAAGGTACTGAATTTGTTGAAAAAATCGTTAAACCTATGAATGCCGCTAAAGGTGACGATTTACCTGTTTCAGCGTTTTTAGGTCACGAAGATGGAAGTTTTGAACACGGTACTACCGAGTATGAAAAACGTGGTGTGGGTGTTATGGTTCCAAGATGGATTGAGGCAAATTGTATCCAATGTAATCAATGTGCTTCTGTATGCCCACATGCGGTTATTAGACCATTCTTAATTAATGATGAAGAAATGGCGAAAGCTCCACGTGGAGTGAAAGAACACGCTTTAGAGGCTAAAGGAACTAAAGGTGAAAAACTAAGCTTTAAAATTCAAGTTTCTCCTCTTGATTGTACAGGTTGCGAGCTTTGTGTTCATGAGTGCCCAACTAAAGAAAAATCATTAGTTATGGTTCCACTTCAAGAAGAAATGGATTTTGGAGAGCAAGAAAATGCTGATTATTTATTTAAAGAAATCACTTACAAAGATGAAATTTTAAATAAAGAAAGCACAAAAGGCGCACAATTTGCACAGCCATTGTTTGAATTCCATGGTGCATGCCCAGGTTGTGGTGAAACTCCTTATATTACCTTGATCACAAGATTATTCGGGGAAAGAATGATCATTGCTAATGCAACAGGTTGTAGCTCAATTTATGGTGCTTCAGCTCCTTCTACTCCTTATAGAAAAAGTGTTAAAAATGGACATGGTCCTGCTTGGGGTAACTCTTTATTTGAAGACAATGCAGAATTTGGTTTAGGGATGAAGGTTGCTACTGAAAATACAAGACACCGCATTGAAGCCATTATGAATGAAAATATGCAGCAAGTGCCTAATGCTTTAGCAGCGCTTTTTAAAGATTGGATTGCAAATAAAAATGATAGTACTGCTTCAGTTGAAATTAGAAATAAATTAGTTCCAATTTTAGAGCAAAATAAAGATATTAAAGCAGTTCAAGAAATTCTAGATTTAAAACAATATTTAAGCAAAAAATCTCATTGGATCTTCGGTGGTGACGGTTGGGCTTATGATATTGGATATGGTGGCCTTGATCATGTTTTAGCAAGTGGTGAGAATGTAAATATCTTAGTACTTGATACTGAAGTTTATTCTAATACTGGAGGTCAAAGCTCTAAATCATCTCGTACTGGTGCCGTAGCACAATTTGCTGCTGCAGGTAAGCCTATTCAGAAAAAAGATTTAGGTCAAATTGCAATGACTTATGGTTATATTTATGTAGCTCAAGTTAATTCTGCTGCAAATTATAGTCATTTGGTTAAAGCACTGGTTGCAGCTGAAGCTTATGATGGTCCTTCTTTGGTTATTTGTTATTCTCCTTGTATAGCACATGGTATCAAAGGTGGTCTTGGTTATTCTGGGGAGCAAAGTGAGCTTGCTACAAAATGCGGTTATTGGCCACTTTATACTTTTGATCCTCGTTTAGAAGAGCAAGGAAAAAATCCATTAACCTTAGCTGGTAAAGAGCCTGAATGGGATCTTTATGAAAGCTTTTTAATGAATGAAGTTCGTTACAATGCTTTGAAAAAATCAAACCCAGATCATGCAAAAGAATTGTTTGAAAGAAACAAAAAAGATGCGCAACGTCGTTATAGACAATTAAAACGTATTGCTATGGCTGATTTTAGTAACGAGTTAGAAAACTAAAATTTGCAATGCAAAGATTTTTTTGTGCCATTTGTTTGTTTTTTACTTTTTTAATGGCACAAGATGATTTTGAAGAATATTTCAGATCTTTAAATTCTAAATGCGATGTAGATCTTGAAAATCTTCAAAATCCTTTCTTAAATCCTACCCTTGAGAAAATCAAAAAACTTAATATAGCAGCTATCATGCTAGATCAAGTAAAAATCAATAACCATTGGTATAAAAAAGGTGATAGAATTGACGGTGCTTTGATTGTTGAAGTCAATAAAAAAGATATAGTATTACAATACGATAATTTAAATTTTAAAATCAATTTTAAAACCAATGCTAAGATTAATATTTATTAAGATCTTATTTTTTACTCAAATTCTTTATGCTTTAGATTGCCAAAAACGTTTATTTGATATCAATATCCATGAAAATACAAGTTTGGAAGAAAGTCTTAGAGAACTTGCAAATTATTGTTCATTTAGTATTATCGTAAAAGATAAGATCGCTAAAGAAAAATTAAAAACCATTCAAAATGATATTAATATACATCAAATGAGTTTAGATGAGATTTTTAATCTTTTTATCAAAGAGCATGATTTATTTTATGAATTTAACGGCAAGGTTTTGAAAATTTCAGCCTTAAAAACAAAGATTTTTAAAATAAGTTATATCACTTCAGTTAGAGAAGGTCAAAGTATCACTAAAGCTTCAGTGGATGCAAAACCAAGGCAAAGTGAATTTAAAACTTCATCTGAAGATAATGAAGATAATATGATTAAAAGCATGGAAAAATTTGATTTTTGGCAAAATATAGAAAAAGAAATCACTATGTTGCTTAATTCTTCTCATGAAAGCTATGAAATAAAAGCACCCATAGTCAATTCAAATGCTGGAATTATAATAGTTACAGGCACTCATTCTCAACTAGAACGCGTTAGAGAATACTTGCAAAAACTTGAAAATCGTTTAAAAAAGCAAGTGATTATTGATGTTAGTATTATCGCTGTAAATTTAAATAAAAGCCATTCTAGCGGCATCAATTGGCAAAATTTTAATTTGGATTTTAATTTCAAAACAAAAAGTGGTGAAAATTCTTTTATTCATTTTCAAAATGGACAAGGTTTTGTGAAAAATTTAGGTTTTAGGGCAAATTTAAATTTTGATTCTATTATCAACTTTCTTTCTCAAAATGGAAAAACTTATGTGCTTTCTAATCCTAAACTCATGGCTTTAAATAATCAGCAAGCTATTATTTCAGTTGGAGATACGATCAATTATCAAGTTAAAGAAAGTTCCAAAGGAACAGAAAACGGAACAACGGTGAGTGAAAGTTATAGTAATTATTCTATTTTTATAGGAATTTTGCTTAATATTTTACCAGAAATTTCTGATGATGGCAAAATAATGCTTAGAATCAACCCAAGTTTAAGCGATTTTAAATATCCAGAAGATAAGAAAAGGCAAAAAGAGCCACGCACTATTGCTCCAGATACGATCCAAAAAAAGCTATCAAGCGTTGTTCAGGTTGAAAACAATCAAACTCTTATTTTGGGTGGGCTTATTTCAAGAAATAATGGTGAAAATAAGCATTCTGTTAATTTTTTGTCTAATATCCCTTTAATAGGAGCTTTATTTAAATCTGATGAGGAGATATCGGATGTGACAGAAATTGTTTTTATCATAACACCTACCATAGTTGATAATGCTAATTTTCCAAGTCTTAGGGAGTTAGGATTTAAACATTATGAATAAAATTGTGGATTTAAGGGAAGAAATTTTTTCAAAGATAAATGAGAGTTTAAAGCATAAAACCTTGATTTTAATTTGTGGTTTGAGCGGGAGTGGCAAAAGTGTTTTACTGCAAAGATTAGCAAAATATCATGACATTGATTATATCGATGAAATTTTTTCAGATGAGAAAGAATTTAAAGACATCGTTAAAAAAAGAAAAAAGGATGTTTTGATACTCGATGAAGTGGGTATGTATGAGGAAAAAATATTAGAACTTATTCGAATTTATAGTGATCAAATGAGTTTTATATTGAGTTCTCATAAAAAAATAGATCTTTTTGAAAAAGATTATTTTAAAAGTCGTTTCGAGGCAATTTTTTGGCTTGAAAAGCTTAATATTAAAGAGCTTCATCAATATATTCAATTAAAATTCAATATTGATTTTTCTCATAAAGCAATGAAAATAATAATGAAATTTTACAAAGGAAATTTAAGATATGTTGATAAAATGCTTAAAAGTTTTTGCGAACTCAATCTTTATTTTAAAAACACAAAAAGTCAAGATTATGTACTAAAACTTTGTGCTTTAGAGAATGGATTTTTAAAATGAATTTGCAAGAAAGAGTGCGTGATCTTGAAAGTGCCTATAAAAAATATTTGCTGAAAAAATTTTTTAAAAATTTATTTTATCTTCTTTTTATCGGTTTGCTAATTGGCATTATTTTTTTCATTGTGCAAAATCATTATAAACAAAAATCAATATCTTTAGAAGCTTTAAATTATAAAAAAGAGTTGGAGCAAAACATCATAAAAGCTAAGATCTTGCAGGAAAAAAATAAAATAATAAGAGAAAAACTCATACAAGAAAATAATCATACCATCTCTAAGATACAAATTGATTCTAAAGTATTTAATATTGCTAAATTAAAAAATAATTTTTATAAAAATCCTAGCTATGAAAAGGCTTTAATTTTATCTCGTGAGTATCATAAGATGAAAGATTATAATAAATCTATTTTTTGGGCGTTAAAAGCTAATGACATAGATAAAAAAGCTGAGGATTCTTGGTTGATATTTGCTAAGGCTAAAATAGCCTTAGGTCATAAAGATGAAGCTAAAAAAGCTTTAGATGCTTATTTAGATTCTTATGGATTTATTGAATTTGATAAAGAGTTAAAGAATGATTGATCAAAATTTATTTGAGGATTATTTAAATCAAAAAATAAATCTTGATCAAATTTATCAAAATTTTAACATACAAAGTAAAGATTTTTTAAAGAAATTAGCCTCTTTTTTAAATATGAAATTTATTGAGTTAAATGAATTTGATGAAAAATTTTGTGAAAATTTTCCTTTTAATATACTTTTAAAATTTCAAGTTTTGCCGATAAAAAATGAGAATATTTTATATGTAGTCAGTGCAAAACCTTGTTCTTTGGAGCTTTTAGAACAAATAAAAATTTTTACAAATATTGAAAAAATAGAAATTGCATTTGCTGATGAGTTTAAAATTTTAAAATTTTTAAACATTCTTCGTATTAAAGATGAGTTGAAAAAATTAAGCATCAAACTTAAACTTGAATGGCAAGAGGGCGTAAAAGAAAACCAAACTTGTATCAGTCAAATTTTTTATTTTATACTTGAAGAAGCGCTTAAAATAAATACGAGTGACATTCATATAGAATCTAGGATCAATGATGCTTTGATAAGATTTAGAGTGGATGGTATTTTAAAGAAATTTGTTGATCTTGAAAAAGATATTTATGAAGCTTTGATTTTTCATATTAAATTTTTAGCTCATTTAAATGTAGCAGAATCAAGGAAGGCTCAAGATGGTAGTTTTGAGCTTAAATTTAAAGAAGAAAAATATGATTTTAGAATTTCATCTTTGCCTTTATCAAACGGTGAGAGTGTGGTTATAAGGATTTTAAAGCACAATAAAGAAATTTTAGAGCTTGAAAAGTTAAATTTAGGAAAGAAAAATATTGAGATTTTAAAAAAAGCTTTAAAATCTCCTCATGGGATGATTTTACTTACAGGTCCAACAGGAAGTGGTAAAAGTACTACTTTATACGCTTGTTTAAATGCATTAAAGAGTATAGAAAAGAAAATCATCACGGCAGAAGATCCTATAGAATATAAAATGCCTTTAATTCAGCAAATTTTACTCAATCCTAAAGCAGGATTTGAATTTAATAATGCTTTAAGGGCGATTTTAAGGCAAGATCCCGATATTATTATGATAGGCGAGATTAGAGATGAAGAAAGCCTTGATATAGCTTTAAAAGCTTCTTTAACCGGACATTTGCTTTTAAGCACTTTGCATACAAACGATGCGCTTTCTACGATAGATAGACTTTTAGATATGAAAGCAAAACCTTATTTAATCGCTTCTGCACTTAGTTTAATTATCGCACAACGTTTAGTCAGAAAGCTTTGTCCAAGATGCAAACAAAAAAGCACTAAATACAAGCAATTTCAAGGAAATTTTTTTGAGGTTAGGGGTTGTGAGTATTGTCATCAAAGTGGATTTATAGGTAGAGAATTGGTTGGTGAGTGTTTAAGGGTGGATGATGAAATTTCTCAAGCTATTAGAGAAAACAAAAGCAAGAGTGAAATTTTGGCACTTGCGAAAAATAAAGGCTTTCAAAGCATGTTTGAGCAGGGTTTGCAAAAAGCAAGAGAAGGTATTACGAGTATAGATGAGCTTTTAAGGGTTTTAAATGAAACTTTATGAGCTTGAAATCATTAAGGCACAAAAAAAGTATAAAAAACTCATCAGAGCTGAAAATTTAAACACTGCACAAGCTAAAGCTTTGGATAAAAATTGGAAAATTATCAGTATTAAAGAAAAACAAAATAGCCATTTAAAAAAAATAAATAGTGAATATTTCATACTCTTTTTTAAAGAATTAGCCTTGCTTTGCGAAGCTGGATTAAGCATACAAGAAGCCTTTAAAGAGCTTGTAAAAATTCATTCTTTTAAAGGTATAAGCAAAGTTCTTGATAATTTGCTTTTAGGGCAAAATTTAAATCTTGCTTTTGAAAACGCTAATTTTGGGTTAAATTATGCAGAATTAGCCCTAATAAAAGCAGCACAAAACACTGGAAAATTGAGTGAAAATTTTTTGCAAATTGCTACGCTTAGAGAAAAAAGCTTAGAAAATAAAAAGAGATTTAAAAAAGCCATGAGATATCCTTTGTTTGTTTTTGTTAGTGTTTGCGTGGCTTTTATTTTTTTGATGCTTTATGTGATACCTAATTTTAAAGATTTATTTGAAAATTTAAATATCAACTTGCCTTTAATAACTACCATCATGCTTCAAATTTATGATTTTTTACAAAATTATATCGCGATACTTGCTTTTTTATTAGTGTTTGTTTTTATCTTTGTTTATTTTATGTATAAAAAATCTTATTTTTTTGCTTATATTTGCGATTTTATCTTTTTAAAAATACCTTTATTTTCAAATTTCATTATTTATAGTCAAAATTATTATTTTTTTATGGTTTTTTCTTTACTTTTAAAAAATGGAATTTCACTTTCTAAGGCTTTTAATTTAGCGATTTTGGGACTTGAAAATAAGCTAATTATTTTAAAATATAAAAAACTTTTATCTTTTATGGATTCTGGACTTGAAATTACTCATGCTTTTAAGAAAATAGATGTGTTTGATCCTTTGGTGCTTTCTATGTTAAATATTGCGATGAAAAGTTCTAAACTTGAATTTTTAACTGAGGAAATTTCAAAATATTATGAAAACAAAATGCAAAATCTTATGGATAGATTTTTAGTTTTACTTGAACCTTTAATGACTTTATTTGTGGCAATACTTGTTTTATTGCTAGCCCTTGGTATTTTTCTGCCTATATGGGAACTTAGCTCTGGAGTGAATTTATAATTTATTAATATTTTTTATTTTTATAAATATTATATTATTTTTTATTTTTTTTTTTTTTGATATAATCCGATTTTTTATTATTTGAAATGATTTAACACTAAGGTAAAACAACAATGAAAAATGATAAAACAGTTGGCGTAGTCATACCAATATATAATGTACAAGATTATTTAAAAGAATGTTTAGACAGTGTTATCAATCAAACTTATAAAAATTTACAAGTTGTTTTAGTCAATGATGGTAGCACTGATGAAAATTCATTAAACATTGCTAAAGAATACACTTTAAAAGATGAAAGATTTATTTTATTTGATAAAAAGAATGGAGGAATTTCTTCAGCAAGAAATTTA
>NZ_JACHTO010000028.1:0-13292 GCF_020135895.1 Campylobacter sp. 2457A
AGATTAATAGGTGAAAATATTGGCAAATAATAATATTTTAAAGGAATCTTTTATGTTTATAAGTTCTAAACCAGAGTTAATTCAAACTATTAAAAATTTAATCAACAATGAAGAAGTCAAGCAGATTGATTTTATTTATCCTAATTTTTCTGTTTTAAATGATATATTAAAAAATATTAATTTTCATCAAAAAAAATCTTATTTAAAAAGCAAATATTAGCTATGGAAGTACTAGAAATTTTAAAACAGATTTGTGATAATCACAATGATATAGAAGTAAATATCCATACTCTTAATGAGCTTAATGCTGGACAAAACATAAATTTAAAAGATTTATCAAGCAGTGAAATTTACACTAAGACTTATTTAAAAAACTTAGATGAAGAAATTCAAGATAAAAAACAAGGTAAAGATTTTAATCTCTTTTATTATACAGATAAAAATAATCTTTGTATCGAATTTATCAATACTTTAAAAAAAATAGTTAAAGATTCTGAAGATATAAATACCTTAGAAAAACTAATTGAAAACATCGATTCTGATGATATAAGTAGTGAGAAATTTGATGATTTTAAGAAAAAAGTTTTAAAAAAGATTGAAAGCATAACAGAATCGATTTTTTTTAAAAACAATATAACCCCATCTTTAAAAAGCACCTATGAAAAATTTATCGATGAGTTGCTAGAATACATTAAAAAACTTGCTAAAGAAAAAGAATATAAAAAGATTAAAATAATACTAAGCGCTATAGCGGGTGTTGTAATAGCCACAGTAGTAGCCGCTCTTACGGGTGGGACAGGACTAGCTATTGCGACTGCTGGTTTATTTTCTTTAATGGGTTCTGCAAACGAGTATTATGAATTTACTCAAAGAGAATATGCTGCGCTTTTAACACCTTTAGCTGCATTTTTAGCTACTAGATGTGCTATGTTTATTCATTATATTAATTCTCGTTTGTTATCTTGTGTTTTAATTGTTAATAAAAAAGAAATTATTGATTTAAGTGGTTTTGGATTATATCTTGGAAGTGATAAAAGCAATATTGCTTCAAATTTAGCCTATAAAACTACTCTAAATAAAGAAATAGAAAGCATTGAAAGTATCTTTAGTGAAATCTTTTTAGAACAAAGGGATAAAGAGCATCAAGTTGCTATTAGTGATTCTCAATTAAGCAATTTATCTACTCCCATTTTAACACAAAAACTGTCTAGTTTATATTTGAAGAATCATTCTATTTTGGAAAATTTACAAGAAGATATCAAACAGTTTAATTATTTTTCTTATATAGAAAGTCCAAATTTTAACTCAAGTAAATTGGCTGAATTTTTCGTACAAAAAAATCAAAATGCACAAATAGATTTAAATACAACTAAAATGAGTAAAAATTATTTAATTATTTCAAATATCCCCAGCAAATACAATGCAGGACTTAATGAGAGCCTAACTCAAGAAATCGTTCATAGCAATATACAAGATAAATACAGAACAATTAAAAAAAGTATTGATGCATCAAAAAAAACTTATAACAGCAAAAGAGATTATAGTGAATATAGCATAGAAATGTCACAAGATGAAAATGAACCCTATATTTTACAATTAAGCCCTTTTGTGAAAATATCCAAAGAAGCTTATAAAGAAAGCAAAAAAGCTTATGAATATATACAAGAGATTTATAAATATTTAACAAGTTTTGTTGCTATACCGCAGGATCTACCAAAAATCGCAAAAAAAGTTAAAGAAGAATTAGCATTATCAGAAAATGAGCCAATGATAGAAATAGTAAAAAAGACGGAAAATTTACAACATTGCGAGCGAAGAAACATTTTAGCTTATATTGACTACAGCAAAAAAATAGATGACAACAAATGGCTTCCTTATTTTTATATCCAAAATTTCTTTAAACAAAACGAAGAAAAAGAATCCATTATAGAAAAGGAAAAGAAACTAGCTTATCAATATTTAGAGTTTTTGCAAGAAAAAATTTTTAAAGAAATTTCTACTAAATCAAAAAATATTTATGGATTAAAAATGTATACTTTTAGAGATTGCCTGCAAATTGCTTGGGAGCTTTATCGCGCAAAACAAATTTTTATTAATCTGAATTTAAAATTTAAAAAAAGTTTTTTTGGAAACATTAATGTAGAATATTTAGATGAAGATTATACTGTATTTTCAGACGATAATTGTTGGATTTTTGAAGAAAAAAATAAACACAATTTTAGTGCTATTGACTTCACTCAAGATTTATTAGATATTTTTATAGAAAGCAATAAAGATAATGACGAAAATGAAGATAAAAATAAGAAAAATAAGAAAAATAACGAAAACATACAAAAATTTTTCAATGAATTGTTAAAAGAATTAACAGTTGAATTAACAGATGAAGAATTAAAGCAAAGATTTCAAAAAATTTATGATAAAAGTTTTTTAGAACAAAAACTTGAAGAAAGCAGAATGGAACTTTTTAGCAATCTTTTTTGGGAAGCAATAAGTAGTCTTGTTCCTTTGAGCAATTTTTTTTATCACATTAAAGATCCTATTAAAGTTTTTCAAAAAATTACAAATATTTGTATTACTTATATGCAAAAAGGTTTTAAAGAAGTTCTCATTGAGCAACTAGGCCTTATATATGTATTTACAACAAATCCAAATATTGGAATTGAAATTAGATCATCTGGAAAAAATTATTTTAAGAGTCACGCCAGAGAACAATTTTTGACAATTAAGGAAGATTTCTTTCAGACTAAAACAAAAATAGTTTTTATGGTAGAACAGATAAAAAATGGTGTTAATATTGACAGTTTTAGTACAATTAAAGCAAATATAGAAAAACATCATAAATTAGATATGAAAGATGAAAGATTACTCAGAGATCTTTATAATGATATTAAATCTACACCTCATGTTGAAAAAATTACAATTAAAACAAATTGGCTTCAAGCTAAAACCTTAATAAAAATGATAAAGCCGGATTTAGCTAGCATGTTGGCAGAATTTGTAGCAAATTTAGCATTAAATTTTTTCTTTCCAACAAATTTTAAAGCCTTGCAAGAACAATATGAAAGTATTATTTATCAGCTTTATACCTTTAAATATGATTTTCCTTTAGCGGTTGTAAGAGATCATTTTGTAACCTACCCTTTTGCAATCAATTCAAAATTTATTAGCTTTGATTTAAAAAAAATCTTCTATGGCATAGATCTTTGCACTGGAGTTTTTGACACTCATTTTTCCTTTCATTATGAAATAGAACAAAACATTGAAGAAAACAAAGAATTTCTTTTAAGAAGACTTTTATCTTATATTATTTTAGATGAAAAAAGAAACGCAACTGCCTTAGAGGATATAAAGGAAGAAAAATATATTATAGATGATTATACATTTTATTCTAAAGAATTAAAATCTTTAGAACTTAAAAAATGCACCATATATCAACTTCCTTGCAATCATCCCTTATTTAAAGAAATCAGAAATAAAGAAAAGCAGATCAATGCCTTTAGGAAAGATGAACACAGTCCTATTCATGCTTATAATGAAGTTTTACAAATTTTAGAAGATTATGCTAATGGACTTTATAATGTTAAATATGAAGAAGGAAAATGTATAGAAGATAAAAATAAGGCTAGAAGATTATTAGAAAAGCTTAATATCATAGGACAAAACAATCTTAAAGCTATGTATATAGGGATAAATGGAAATGAAGAAAGCTTAAAAGCTACAGGGAAAAGAGAAAATAATACTAGTAAGACAAATACAAATACCGATATTAAATCACAAACAATAATACCACCTCATTTTATAGGTAGATTAGCTACTACTATCATTATAGAAGATGGTTTATATATAGGATGAAAGGATAAAAAATGAGTGAAACTTATGAAATTTATACCCCTAATGGATTGATATTAGATGTGGAAAAAGATACCAATAAGATAATCTTTAAAAAAAACGTTAAACCTACAGGCAATTATACCCAAGAATATTCTAAAGCTTTGTTTAAAGCTGATCATATCTTAAGAACTTCTCCTTATATCGATTATAAGCCTCAATACCTAGATCCTGAATTTCACACAGGGCAAAAATCTACTTTGCTTGAATTTAAAGATTGGCAAAAGATTTATTTAAAAGATCCTGTTAAAGGAGCTATTGCTCCTTGGACTAAAGCAGAAAAAGCTTATTATAAGTCTTTAAAAACTAAAAGAGAAAGATGTAAATATTTAGCTATAAGAAGTGGTTTAAGATCTGCTGTTATAGATATACCTTATGATGCTTATTGCAATGTAGATGAAAAAGGAAGATTGGTTAATGAAGAATATATGGATATTTATGATGAAGTAAGTTCTCATCGTGGAACATTAAAATCCTATTCTTTTTTTAATGAATGGGAATTAGCTGCTTTACTTTTAGGAGATATGAAAGCTAGTCCTACAGCTGCTGTAGGATTTAAAACAAGACAACAACAAGCTTTATTCTTACAAGCTCAATTTGGAGATAAAAATGCTTTTAAAAGTTTAGGTTTAGCAGTATTGTGTTCTAATTCTTTTATCACAGGACAACATTGGAATCAGATTAGAGCAAAAATGATTTATGATTTACACGATTATTATTATGAGAGTTTATTGGATGAATTTGGTATGATACCTTTTTTGGATGAAATTATAGGAGCAGATTGGACTATTGATTTAAATACGTATCAGTTTGCCTATGATGAAGAAGGCAATATGATGTGGAGTTTGTTTAATGAAATTGACAAGGGTAAATTAAAAGATCCAAGGGATGTGGATTCTACTCCAGAGAGCAGAAATAAATTTGATGATTATATGGATGCGTGTAAAGAGCAATTGGTAACTAGATTTGATGTAGATATTAGAAACGAAAGAGATGAAAGATCAGCTCAGCTAACCATGGATACTGTAATTTTATGTGCCAAACTAGCAGCCCTAACCCCTCCTCAAGGTTATCCTAATGCCCCTTATTATTTCACACCTGAAAGATTAGAATGGATTTATAAAAGAGGTTATTTAGATAAACTCCTTGATCCTAGAATCCCTGCTATTAATCGTTATAATTTTCCAGAAGAACTTAGAGCTAAGATAAGAGCTTATGCTAAAGAACATGGGATTAAAGAATAGCACATAAAAGCTGAAAAAATATATTATGATTAAATTTTTATTTATCCTTGAAATTCTGTGCTTTCAAATTTGGGTTTATCTGTAAAACATGATTTTTCTTTTAAAAATAAAACCTCGATGGTTCCAACTGGACCATTTCTATTTTTACCGACTAAAATTTCAGCATTTTCCTGCATAGGATTGCGTATAAAAGTACTTTTGTATTCTTTACCTTCTGCTTTAGCTTTATTTTCTCGTTCTTTTTCCTCTTGTTCTCGATAAACTTCATCTCTATAAACAAATAAAATTGTATCTGCATCTTGTTCTATCGCCCCACTCTCACGCAAATCACTCATCATCGGACGTTTATTGGCACGTTGTTCTAAAGAGCGGTTTAATTGAGAAAGTGCAATGATAGGCATATTTAATTCCCTAGCTAAAAGCTTAAGCCCTCTTGAAATTTCACTCACTTGTAAATGTCTATCGTTAAAATTTGAATTACTCATCATAAGTCCGATATAATCAATCACGCAAAGTTTTATACTTTCCTCTTGTGCTTTTAGACGTCTTAAAATAGCTCTAACATCTGTTATTGTGGCATAGCCACTATCATATATAAAAAGCTTTTTTTTAGAATACAAATTGCAAGCATCCCCTATTCTTTCCCACTCATCATCATTAAGATCGGCAGTGAGAATTTTTTGTAAAGGAATTGAAGTTTTTGCCGATAAAAGTCTTTGCATGATTTGAGTTGCAGGCATTTCCAAAGAAAACATAACCACGCCTTGATCTTGTTTTAAAACTTGATCGATAAAATTTAAACATAGAGTTGTTTTTCCCATACCAGGACGTGCAGCAATGATGATAAGTTCACCATCTTTAAAACCTTTAGTCATATGATTTAGATCTTCAAAACCAGTATCTAAACCTATAACGGTTTTATTTTCAAGAGTTTTTTGCTTTTTAAATTCCTCTATAAGCTCCTCTAAAACGAGTTCTATACCCTTAATATCGTTTGTATTGATACGATTGGTTAAATTAAAAATTTCTTTACTTATTTCATCTGAAATTTCACTTACAGCACGATTTTCATTGATGCGAGTTGGCAGAAGATGTGCAAAACTTAAAAGCTGTCTTTTGATGGATTTTTCACGAAGTTCATTAACATAAGCAGCTAAATCAATCATTGAAGGCGTAGCAATAACTTCATTTAAAATTTGCTCGTCTAGTTTTTTGTGTTTCTTTAAAAAACTTATAGATATAGGTTCTCCAGAATTTGCACAAGCAATAATAGCCTTAAAGATATCTTGATGAGCCTTAAGACTAAAATCTTTAGGTTCAATATCTCCTGCTATGCTTGAATAAGCATCTTCACTCATAATGCAACTGCTTAAAATCGCACGTTCTAGATCTAAATCAAAATGTTCTTGCAATTTTTTTCCTTATAAAACTCTTTTTTAAAATTCTAGCAAAAAGAGCTTAAAAAGCGAATTTATTTTTATATATTGAAACTTTTTTTCAATAAAACAACAGCCAAAATTACTACACAAAATTCCGCAAACAAAGGAGTAAGCCAAACTCCTTTTAAGCCGATAAAATAGGACAAAAGGAAAAGGAAAAATAAAGGAACGAATAAATTTTGACTTAAGCTTAAAATCAAAGAAAAACTAGGTTTATTAAAAGCCGTTAAAAAAGAATTACTCAATACATTAAACCAAGCAAAAATATAATTTAAAGAAAAAAGAATCAAGGCTAAATAAACAAAATTTAAAAAATCTTGATCATGATCTTTTATAAAAAATCCTATTAAATTTTCACCTAATATATAGATAAAAAATAAAACAAAAATCGAAAAAACAAATCCAGATAAAAATATAATTTTTAAAAAAGATTTAATACGATGAAAATCTTTTTTAGCGTAATTATAGCTTAAAGCCGGTTGCATGGCATCTGCCATAGCAATAATAAGCATCATGATAAAAGTATCAATATAAACTATAATAGAAAATCCAGCCACAGCTTTAACATCAGCTATTTTAAGCAAAACAAAATTTGCAAAAACACAATATAAAGAGCCCGAAACATTGTTAAAAAATTCACTGCTGCCATTGTAAAGAATATTTTTAAAAATTTTAAAATTTATATAAGGAAAAGAAAATCTAAGCTCTAAATTTTGAAATAAAAAAGGAAAAATTCCAAAAATTCCACCCAAGGTCAAACCCAAACAAGTCGCAAGAGCAGCTGAAAATAATCCCCAACCTAAAATAACTATAAAAATATAATCAAATAAAATATTACTTAGAGCAATGATAATATTAATGATCATACTATAAGTGGTTTTGCCACAAATTCGTAAATAATTATCCAAAGCAAAAGAAAGCATAGTGATGGGTGCAAATAAAGCAAAAACCATCATACATTCTTTCGCCATGGCTTTAATCTCTAAGCTAACATTTAAAAAATCAATCAAAATAGGCGCTAAAAGATATTCTAAAATTCCAACCAAACAAGAAAAGAAAAAGATAATCACCAAACTAGAGCTAAAAATTTTTTCAGCCAATTTTTTCTTACCAAGTCCTAATTTCATCGCGATTTGCACCGAAGATCCTATCGCAATAGTGTCAGATAGTGCAAAAGACATCATAATAAAAGGCATGATCAAGGCTAAAGCTGCTAAAGCATCACTGCCTAAATATCTGCCCACAAAAATTCCATCAACAATATAATAAAGTGAAATAAAAGCCATGCTGATCATATTAGGCAAGGCACACTTTATAAAAAGTTTAAAAGGGTTTAAAGTGCTAAAAATATTTGACATTACTTATCCTTAAAAAATTTTTCAATAAAAAAATATTTTCAAAGACGCTAATAAAATGCCAAAACTCCTAACATGTAAGAATTTAAATAGAAAATTTTAGTTGTAAGTTTATTGATTTTAGTTTTATTTTGCATAGTAATTTCTAGAAAATTTCTTAAAAATTTAGCCTATAAAGGCTAAATTTTATAAAATAGAAAGAATTTTTGCAGCATCATTAAGTCCTGTGATAATACTTGCTCCATTTTTTGTTGCAATATCTCCTGCTACAAATATTCCTTTAACATTACTTTCTTTATTTTCATCCATCAAAGGAACACCTTTATCATCAACTTCAATACCGCATTTTTGTAAAAAATCCACCGGAGTTGATCCGCCAATAGCATAAATAATTCTATCGTAAGTTTCGCTTGTTGAGTCATTGAAATTAACTTTAGCTTTACCATTTTCATCCTCAACGGCTTCGATATCAATACCAAGTTTTAAATTGACTTTTCCGCTATTTCCAGCTTCAGTTATGTCTTTAAGGTTGATATCATTCAATCTTGTAAATTCTTTTTTACGATAGCAAAGACTTACATTATTTGTTTTTGCTAGATCTACAGCGTATTCAGCGGCAGAATTTCCTCCACCTACAACAAGAATTTTTTCATTTCCCAAAACTGAATTTGCATTAAAATTAATAATTTTAGTTAAAGTCATAGGGAGTTTATAATCTGGCTTGTTTGGTTTTCCCATTCTACCAATTGCTACAATGATATTTTTGCATTCATAAGTTTCTTTAGCCGTGCTTACTAAAAAAAGATTATTTTCCTGTTTTACACTTTCAACTTCTGAACCAAATTCAACTTCTATATTGTATTGTTTTAAAATATTTTCAAACATTTCTATCGTGCTTTCTTTTGTGCCATCCTCAAAAGGGATATTTCCATAATTTGTACCTTCACATCCCTTATAAACTTTATCTACCCTTTTACCTTCTTTGTAAAATTGCACCAAAGTTTGACAAATATTGTTTGTTTTTTCTAAAATCAAAACTTCTTTATTTTTTAATTTTGCCTCAACTGCACATGCTATGCCAGTCGGCCCCGCACCAATAACAATTAAGTCTATTTTTTTCATCTTTTACCCTTTAATATTTATTTTTAACATAATGTATCAATTTTTTTTAAATAAAAAAATAAAAATACAATAAAAATCATCATTATTTAAAAAATATTTTACTTTTTGTTTAGAATTTTCCCAAGTAAAATATTTTCTTAAAAAAATATTATTTTAATTTGACATCTAAAGCAAGTAAAGCAAAGCTTCCAAGCCAATGAGACCCCAAATAATCCTCCTCTATATGTGCTATGGCTTCATTAAAATGATCTGTGGCATTTTTTCTTAAAATATTTTTTAAGTCTTCATCGCAAAAATTAGATAAGATTTTTAAACACCAAGAACGGCTTAAGTTAAGCCCATCCAAATGTGCAATTTTCCCATCAGTTCTATCGCTAACTCTTACAGGATTAAATAAGGTTTCTGGTTTTTTTTCATTTAATTTTGGTAAATATTTTTTAAAGAAGATTTTAAATTCATCTTCAGGCAAAACAGCACTCAAAAGCACAGCCTCCATTAAAACCGGTGATAAAAACTCATCTCCACAAGGTTCTAAAGTTTGCATATTTTCATCATTTAAAAACCATCTTCTAGCACTTTGTATAATATATTGTTCTAGTTCTTGATCATTTTTAAATCTTGCAAATTCTAAAGCAAAATATAAGGCAAAAGAGCTATTAAAATGCGTTCCTACGCGAATTGGGTAATCCATTTTAGGTAAAAATTCTTTAAATTCTTTTACAAAAAAATCTGCAATTTTATCTAAATTTTTAGCCCATATTTTCGCATCTTGATTTTCTTTAGCTAATAAATTAAGCTCTAGGGCTAATTTTAAAAACCATCCCCATCCATAAGGTCTTTCAAAGCCTTTATGGGCTGGATTTTCTAAATATTTTAATTCACCTTCTGCCTTTTCTTTGCTAAATTGAGAATTTAAAGCCTTAGTAATTTCATCAACGGGAGCAAAATTAGCAAAATTTCTTAAAATTTTAACCAAAAGCCAATGAGAATGCACACTAGAATGCCAATCATAAGATCCATAAAATATAGGATACATTTGCTTAGGAATTTTTACATCATCAAGATCGTTAAAAGAATGAGTTATTTTGTTTGGTAACTCTTTAAAAATATTTTCCAAAGCTATAGCGCTAAACTGTTTAATAAATTCTTCCATATTTTCTCCTTAAAAATTAAAAGCTAAAAAGTACATTAAAAAAATATTAGCCACTAATAAAAGCAATCCCGATAAAAATTGTGCCCTGATAACTCCATTTTTACTATCTAGCTCCAAAAGCACAGCTGGAACGGTATTGAAATTAGCTGCCATAGGCGTCATTAAAGTTCCGCAAAACCCGCTAAGCATACCTATAGCTCCGACTATAGCAGGATTAGCATGCATATTTGAAATCAAAACAGGCAAAGCAATAGCAGCACTGATCACAGGAAAGGCAGCAAAAGCATTTCCCATAATCATAGTCAAAAGAGCCATACAGATACAATAAACCGCTACTGCCATAAAACTATTGTTTAAAGAAATGTAATTTGACAATAACTTTTCAACCTCGTTACCCATCCCAGTGGAAACAAAAATAACTCCAAGGGTTGCTAAAATTTGAGGCAATAAAGCAGCCCAGCTTATATGATCCATAGTATGCGTTGCATCTTTTATCGCCTTTTTAGCAGAGGCTTTAAACATAAAACACGCCAAAATAAAAGAAAATACAATAGCTAAAATTAAGGAAATTAAAGTAGCGTTTTTAGCCTCAAAAAAACTACAATAAGGAAGTAAAAAAGTTCCTGCAAGAGTTATAAGAGGAACCAATAAAGCAGGAATAAAAAGCTTGTGTTTGTAAATTTGAGCGCTTTGAATTTCGTATTCTTTTTCTTTGGCTGTTACTTCAATTTTTTCAGGTTTTAACCAATTTAATCCTGCAATTATGGCAAGTAAAATAACAATACAACCTATAATAAAATCAGACAAGACATTTGCAAGTAAGAAAGTTGCACTATAACTTGTCCAAAACACCCCACCGCTTAATCTAGCCCTTAGTGTCTTTTTTTGATTTAAAAAATTAAGAATTCCAAAAATTAAAAATAAAAATCCTACTATATAATACAATAAATCAAGAGTGATCATTACCTACTCCATACGTTTTCTTTAATCTTTTATCAAGTAAATACAATCTAAAACAATGAATAATGAGAGCTAAAATTCCACTCGGTATAGCCCAAATAGACAGATCAACAGGACTAACTGAAATATTATTACTTGCAAAAAAAGCTTGTATAAATAAAATAGAATGCACAGCTATAAAAATATCTTCTCCAAAAAAGACGGCGACATTATCAGTAGCGGCTGAATAAGCTTTGATTTTTTGGCTATCTTTGCGAGTGAGATTTTTAAATTTAAGTTTCGCAGCCGCTTCAGCCATAGGTGCTATTAAAGGCTTTATCATCTGTGCATGTCCGCCTAACGATAACAATCCAAGCGCTGCAGTGATTTGTCTAAAAATAAAATATCCCATCAGTATTTTTCCTGTGCTAGCACCTTTGATTTTTGAAATCAAATTTTTTGCTTGTTCTTTTAAGCCTTTGTGTTCTAAAACAGCCAATAAAGGCAATATTAACCAAATAATTGCCACATAACGATTATTTGCGAAAGAATGACCTATATCGCTAATGATTTTTACAAAATCAAATTTGGCCACAATTCCTGCATAAATTCCTACAAAAGTAACAACCAAAAAAGGATTTATCTTTATCGCAAAACCCAAAATAATCAAAGGAATAGAAGCAAGTAATAACCAATCCATTATTTTTCTCCAAATATAGAAATTAAGAAAATAAAAGGAAAGTTAAATTTTTGGGCAGGTATTTTAAGGTGTCTTTATAGATGACACCTTAAAAAAATTATTTATTTGCTTTTTCTATATATTCACCACGAACTGTATCTACACGAATCACTTCACCTTCTAAAACGTGAAAAGGAATTTGCACTACAGCCCCTGTTTCAAGTGTAGCAGGTTTTTTATTTGAACCTTGAGTATCTCCTTTAAAGTTAGGAGCGGTTTCTACGATTTTAAGTTCAACTACTTGAGGCACTTCTACGCCGATAGCTTTACCATTATGAAAAAGAACATTTACCATCATACCATCAAGCATCCATTTTTTAGCTTCACCTACATCCTCATCGCTAATTGCAACTTGTTCATAAGTTTCTGTATCCATAAATTGACAATTTTCTCCATCATCATAAAGATACTGCATGGTTTTATCTTCTAAATTTGGAGCCTCACATTTATCTCCAGCGTGAAAAGTTTTTTCAAGAACTTTTCCATCAATAAAAGATTTAATTTTAATACGAACAAAAGCAGGACCTTTTCCTGGTTTTACATGTTGATATTCTACTATTTTAAAAGGAATTCCATCAATTTCTATTTTTAATCCCTTTTTTAAATCACCCATTGAATAAGATGCCATAACATTCCTTTTATATTAAAATAAAATATAATTTTAGCAAAAAATGTTTGATATCGCAATTAAATTTAAGTATTTTTGCGTTAAAATTTGGAGCAAAGCATAGCAAATGCTCGCTTCTATTTAAGAAGAGGAAAGTCCGAGCTGCAAAAGACAAACATTCCATCTAACGGATGGCTAGGGAAACCTAAGGGACAGTGCAACAGAAAGCAAACTACCATATTTTTATGGAAAAGGTGAAACGGTGGAGTAAGAGCCCACCAGCGATTTTGGTAACAATTTCGGCTATGTAAACCCAATGTGCAGCAAGAAGGGATGGTTTTAGTCTTTATTTTAACCCTTCGCTTGATTTTGTTTGCAAAAACAAAACTAGATAAATGAGCATTCTAGACAGAACTCGGCTTATCGCTATGCTTTTATTTTTATCTTTTAAAAAATTAATCTTAATAAAATCTTTGCCATAAAGTTTAAAATCTAGTATAAATTTTTAAAATAGTTTTTTCATGTTAATATCTTCAAATATGATAGCAATACATGAAGCAATAAGTGATATATTGCAAATAAACCCTATTAACCAACTTATTTTTTTACGTTTTTCTCCTGTGCTATAGCATTTAAAAAAATAAGCTTGTAATAAACATAAGATTATGAAAAGCGTTAAAAATACCAAAACAAAGATTAAACAAGATAAAAAATCCATGTAAATATATATACGATACCCATCTAATGAAAGTTTCTCAACTTCTGGAGAGTTCATGAAAGGCACAAAATGTTCCACATTATCAACA
>NZ_JACHTO010000029.1:0-12302 GCF_020135895.1 Campylobacter sp. 2457A
TAAAGATGAACTTTTAAATTTTAAAACCCCTGATATAGATTATATTATCTTTTTAGATCCAGATGATTATTGGGAATTAAATTGTATAGAAAAATGCGTTTCCAAAATGGATGGGGTGGAAGTGATTTGGTTTGATTGGCGTTATCATTATAATTTAGAAGAATTTGAAATTACAATAAAATTATTATCACAAACATTATTTGAGAGATTGAATTATAAAGAAAGTCAAAAAATAACTCAAACATCCTTTCTTAAAAATATGATTAAGGATAAACAAGATTTTTTTGTTTATGTATGGCAAGGTATGGTTGATTTTCATTTTTTAAAATCAATTCAACTTCAATTTGTAAATCAAATTACTTATGCAGAAGATGCTCTTTTTGGAATAATGTTATTTGCCCAGTGTAATAATATTTTGTGCTTACAGAAAAATTATATTACTATCGCATTAGAAAGGGAAGTCTTGTTAATTATTCTGGAGAAAAACTTAATATTTGCAAGCATAATTTTAAAGATTATCAAGTACTCCAAAATCATTTTATCTATGATCGATATCGAAAAAAAAGTAATTTCTTTTTAGTTACTTTTATTTTTCTTAATTTTTTAAAAAAAGGTGATTTTAAAGACAAGGATTTGCTTGAACAAGTTTTTATTAATCAAATGAATATTTGGAGATTAGAGATAGCTCTTTTTCATAGAGCTTACTGGAAAAAAAGTTTATATTTGTCTTTTAAAAAATTATTTGATTATTCAAACGATATAGATTTAAATTTACAATTTATATCTGAACTTATCAATGACAATATGCATTTTCTTTGTAAATATGGAGGTGCTAAAGCAAGAATTCAAAATGAACTTCCTTATAAGTTAGGTCAAATTATGATAAGATGCTCTAAGTCTTTATCAGGTATAATATTAATGCCATTTTATATATTATCTGCATTTTTAACTTATAAACAAGAACAAAAAATTTATGAGGAAAAAATTGAAAAAAATTCTTCTTTGGAATTGCCTCCTTTGGAAAGATATCCGGATTATCACGAAGCCTTGAGGGTAAAAAAAGGATTTACCTATAAATTAGGAGAAGCTTTAGTAAGAGCTAATAATAATTGGTACTGGCGGGGGTATATCAAATTGTGGTTTGAGATAAGAAGATTAAGGAAAGAATTTAAGAATAAAAAAGCATAATTTTTCATCTAAGATTGAATTTGATTATTTTTGAAGGTATTTTTGTATTTTTCAAATAAATTTAAAATTCAAGAAAAATAATCCCAAGCCACTTTAATGATGGTTATGCCCACTACGATTAAAAATAGACTTTTGATAAATTTTCCATTGCTCTTTAATACAAGTTTAGAGCCTAGAAAAGCTCCTAAAATCTGTCCAACAGCCATGATTAATCCTACTTTCCATAAAACCTCATATTGCCATAGAAAAATGATTAGAGCGATGATATTGCTTGTGAAATTTAAGATCTTTGTATTCATGCTTGCTTTTTTCATATTAAAGCCAAGCAAGGTTACACAAGCAAATATCCAAAAAGATCCAGTTCCAGAGCCTAAAAAGCCATCATAAAAACCTAAAGTCAAGCCACAAATAAGATAAAAAAATTTAATATTTTTAATTTTTGGATTGTTTTCATATTTTCCCAAATTTGGACGTAAGGCCGTGTATAAAAAAGTTAAAGTCAAGCAGATTAAAATAATGATTTTTAAATTTTCATCCTTAACAAAAAGTACGCTATAACTTCCTAAGATAGCACCTACTGCGGTAAAAAATATCCCCCAAGCTAGATGGGGTAAGGTTGTGGATTTAAAATAAGTGATTGTTGCGGTAAAAGCTCCGCATACACTTTGGACTTTATTGGTTGCGATGGATAAATGTGCAGGAATTCCACAAGCTATCAGTGCCGGTAAAGTTATGAGTCCGCCTCCGCCAACTATTGAGTCTATAAAACCTGCAAAAAGTGCCGCAAAAAATAATATAATATAATAAATTGTATCTAAATGTTCAAAGCCCATGTATCAATCTCCTTGCTTTGCCCTAAACGATAAAGTGCAAAATCATACTTAATAGGATCATTTGCATCAAATTCTTTTAACTTGTTAGTAAGTTCTAACACGCTTTTATAATCATATATTTTACGCTTTAAAAGTCCTAAAGTCAAGGAAATTTTAAAAAGATGAGTATCAAGAGGAATTAAAAGATCTTTTGTGTGTATATTGGTAAAAATTCCAAGATCAAGCTCGTCTTTTCTAACCATCCATCTAAAATACATGTGATATCTTTTAAGCGGCGATTTTGGCATATTTTGCCAAATTTTTCCAAAGAAAAAATCATAGCCATAGCTAGAATAAGTATTGATTTTTTGAATTTTTTTCATAAAAACAAGGATAGCATCTGTGGTATTTTGCCTTTTTTGATAAGCCGTGGTAAAAAGTTCATTTAAAGAAATTTCTTTTTTAACTCTTGAGAGGGTGATAAAAATTTCTACAATATCTCTTTCATTTTGAAAGCGATATTTTAAGCCTTTTAAATTTTTTCTAATTTGCTTTTCATTTAAGTCAAGTAAAGAAAAATCAAGTTTATTTAAAAAATTAACTATATTTTTGGCATTACCATAGGCAAATAAAGCACAAAGTAAAGCAATGAATTCATCTTTATAAATTTTGGCAACTTGCAAAGGATCGGGATTTTCAAATAAAGCTTTATCGGTATTTTTTAGTTTTACTAAAGCATCTAGCTTTGCTTTTAACACATTAGACATTTTACTAGGATTATGATTTAATTCCTAGTAAAGTATCTAGCATTTGATCAATAGTAGTAACAATTTTTGCAGAAGCTCCGTAACTTGATTGCCATTGTATCAAGGCTGCAAGTTCTTCGTTGGTATTGACCCCACTTTTAGATTGATACTCGCTATACACAGAATTATAAAAGGTTTGATTGCTAGCATTGACTACATTGTTATTTTCTCCATCAGATCCTATTTTTCCTGTAAATTTACGGTAATATTCTTCCATAGTCAGTTGATCTATAGTTCCATCTTCATTGTAAAAATTAACTTTATCGTATTGAAGTTGTATGATTTTGTTTGCCATATCATTACCACTATCAACCCCGTTTAAACTAGCTCTTACTGTACTTGGATCGCTTAAAATAGAATCTTTTACTTTGATATCACTTGCGCTATTTCCGCTAAAAAATCCCCCTATGCTAAAAGCACCTGCAAAATTAGTCCCTTTATCTTCTATAGCTATTTTATATCCTGATTTGGCAGTCAGTTGAAATAAACCGTCATTAGAAGTTGGATCATAACTAAAACTTACATTAATCAAATCATCAACATCATCATTAGGATTTTTGTTTCCATTATCGTCAGTATTGGCTTTGATTTGACGTACGATATCATCCATAGTGGTATTAACATCGATATTGATAGTTTTTGTAACTTTTTTATCCCCTTTTTCATCATAAAGGACGATATCAAAACTTCCTGGTTGTATAGTTCTATCGTAATTCATTAAAGGGATGTTGCCTTGAAGTCCTGAAAGATAATCAGAGGTTACAGGGCTTTTTGCAGAACTAGCGTAAAGATTGTTAGTTTCATTGATCATTGTTTTGGCAAAAGTATCTAAAGAATCCATATAGCCTTGTATGATTCCATCGCTATATTTTCCTTTGCTTTTATCGTAATTTCTACCGCGTAAATCAAGCTGAGCACCTAATTGTCCTCCTGAAATTTTACCAGTTAGATCTCTTACTTTTTCATCTGCGGTTTCATAATAAATACTATAAGATTTGTTTTTATCATCATAATCAAGTTTTAGTGGATGAAAATTGATCCCATCAACTATGCTAAATCCTTCGATGCTAAGATTATATTGATGTCCTGGATCATTTATGGTTGTGTCTAAGCGATTATCTTGATTGATTTCATTTTTACTGGCTACGGCACTTACGAGTTTTGAAAGGGTGAGTTCAAGTTCATCTCTTCTATCTCTTAATTCGTTTGCGTGTTCGGTTGGAAGAGCTTCTTGACCATAAATTTGCTTATTGATTGTTGCAATTTCTTCACCGATTCTATTGATTTCATCTACGGTTGATTTGATATCGTTATTGATTTTCTTTTGAATTTTATCTAAGGTTGAAAAGGTATTATTAATGCTTTCTGTTAATGTTTGTGAAGCCTTTACAAGGGCTACTTTCGTAGCATTTTCATTTGGATTGGATGCAAAATCATTCCAAGCTTTATTGTAATTTTCTAAATCTTGTAAAATCCCTGTATTTTGCAAATCTGGAAAACGTTCTGATATTTCTTGTAAGGTTGATGCCATATATTTAGTGTATTCTAGTTGGGTTGAAGCCCCTTTTAATTTAAAATAAGAATATTCATCATGCAAACGAACAATACTTTCTATAGCTGTACCTGTACCTACTTGAACTCCATTAGATGAAACATAGCCATTGGTTGTTTGCACAACTCTTTGTCGAGTATAAAAAGTTGCGTTTGCGTTAGAGATATTATTACTGGTAGTTGCAATTTGCACCTCGCTTGCTTTTAGTCCCGTAACTCCGGTATATAAAGTTCCAAAAATACCCATACTAATTCCTTAAATTTTATACATTAATTTTAAAAATTGACTCTGGAGTGCTCTTTTTATCTCCATAAGCATTATTTGTTCCATCATTGATATTAAACATTTTATTGACTAAACCATCAAAGAAATCTTTGATGATAAGTACAAATTTGGCGTATTCTTTGTTAGCAGAATGAAGAGTTTGAAGATTTTTTTTCAATAAATCTAATTTTTCTTTATCCTCTTCATCAAGTAGTTCGCTAAGTCCTTTAGTGGAGCTATTGTTTAAAGCTACTAAAGCAGCATCGAGTTGTTTTTTAGCTGTTGTAAATTCAGAAATCAGTTTATTTTTTTCTTCAACACTAGGTGCAACAGTATCGTGTTTTGCAACTTTTATATTTTCAATGTCTTCTTGGGTCAATGCTATTAATTTTTCTAAGATAGCATTGACCTCATCAAGATGTTTTTTAAGCATTTTCTCTCCTTTTTTTACTCAAAAAAAGAGAGAAAATTTTTTAAATTAAAGAATCAGCTATAGCAGCAGCTGTGGCTCTTGTATCAACCTTATAAGTGCCATTTTTAATTTGTTCTGCAATCTTTGCAGCTTTATCATTCTCTGTTTTTTGAGTATCGTTTGTTTTAGTTTCTTTATTTGTCTGAACTGTGTTTAATGTGGAACTCGCCACGTAGCCTTGCTGTATAGGATTTATCATTTCTGCCTCCTTGAAATTTTTATTAATAATCCTCTACAGACTATATCGGCTAAAAATTAAAAAACTTAACCCCTTTCTTTTAAAAAATCGTATAATAATTTTGAAAAACCCATACCACCGCTTAAAGCCTTACTGATGGTGTCATTATACATAGATGAATAAATTTCATCACTCGCATCTTTTCCAAAAAGTGAATTTTGAGATTTTAAAGACACGTCTAAAACTTGTTTTAAAAAAAACGCTTCAAAAGCGTCGGTTTGTTCTTTTAAAGCTTCGTCTTCTTTGGTTTTAGTGACTATATCATTATCATTTATTTTGATACGACTTTCTAGACTTCTTGACGTTTTATTTAATAAAACATTATCCATATTAAATGTATTTAAAAAATTATCCACTTTCATTATATAATCTCCAAATCAGCTGTAATTGCACCTGCACGTTTTAAATTTTCCATGATGGCTATTATATCATTTGGAGTTGCTCCAAGTTTATTAAGCATTCTTGCAATATTTGCAACCGTGCTTTTTGTGTTATTGATCCTTAAAGTATTTGAACTAGGATCTATAAAACCACCATCTTTCATATCAATTTCATTTTGATTTGGGGTAGTGTTATTGTTAGGATCAATTTTGATTGTGATATCTTTATGAGTGATCAATACAGGTTCAACCTCTACATCAACACCTGCGATTACCGTTCCTGTTCTTTCATCGATAATCACTTTGCTTTCTGGAGTATAAGCTATATCTTGATTTAAAACTCTTGCCATAAAATCTACATTTGAAAGATCTTCTGGCTTTTTAAGTTTTATAGTGCGTGAGTCAATCGCTTTAGCAACATCTTCTCCAAAAACATTATTTAACACCCTTTCTATATTGCTAGCAGTTTGAAAATCAGCCACTTTTAAACTTAAAGTTAAATCATTGTTTTGGCTGAAATTTTGTGGAATTTCTCTTTCTACATTAGCTCCGCCCATCACAGTTGCTGCTGTAGAATGGCTACCTGCGCCACCTGGTCTAGCTGTGAGTCCTCCAGTTGAAATCGATCCTTGTGCGATTGCATAAATTTCACCATCAATCCCACGAAGTGCGGTGAGTAAAAGCGTTCCACCTTGTAAAGATTTTGCATCCCCTAAAGAAGATACTGTAATATCAAGCTTATCTCCACTTTTGGCAAAAGCTGGAAGTTTTGCTGTTACCATTACAGCGGCTGTATTTTTTGATTTGATATCTGCTGGATCTACTTTGATATTCATACCTTGTAAAAGATTGGATACTGATTGTAGAGTAAATTTAGAACTTGTTCCATCTCCGCTACCATTAAGACCAACCACAAGTCCATAACCTATAAGTTGATTATCTCTAACACCTACAGTGTTTGCTACATCCTTGATTTGTATTGCAAAAATACTTGTCATAAAGAGTAAAAAAAGCATTAAAACTCTCATGGATTATTCCTTTAATCTATGTTATTATATAAAATAAAGCAAAAAGTGTTCCAATTTTAAGAGTTTAATTTTAAAGAGTGTTTTCGTAAAAACTAAGAGTGGTTAGACCAAATTTTTTGGATTTGTTTTTTTGAAATTCTTCTATGTTTTGTGGGAGTTCTATTTTAGAATGATGTTCAAAAATGATTTTTTCTATATTTTTTCGGTTAAGATTTTTTAAAAGATTTTCAATATCTTCATAAATTTTTTCAAAGCCTTTTCTGATGTCAAAAGGTGGATCAAGATAAAGAAAAATAGGAATATTTTCTTGGGTTAATTTTTCGATCAACTGAGGTAAAATTTCAAAAGTATTTCCTTGTATGACATTTAAATTTTGATCGATTTTAGAATTTTGAATCGCGATTTTATAAGCATTTTTATCAAGCTCGATCGCATAAGATTTTAAGGCAAAATTGCTTAAAGCTTCAGCCGCCATCAAAGCACTTCCTCCAAAAGCTTCTATAAAAATTTTATTTCTTAAATTTTGTCTTATGACATTAAAAACACAAGCTTTTACTATACTTTTAGTGCTTCTTGTTTTTTCAAGTGAAGGCAAAAGAAGTCTTTTTCCTTTGTATTGCCCACTTTCTATAAAAGTATAAATTTTTACTGTTTGATTTTTTTTATTTTTTGAATCTGAGATTTTTTGATATTCTTTTAAAAAATCTTTTACACGAATAAAATCTTCACTCATGTATCAAAGCTTTAACAAGTTTATCTTTAAGTTCACTAATGGCAAGATCTATTTTTGTTTGATAATCTTTTCTAAATTCTTCTGCTATAGAGTCAATCTTTGCTTCTAAAATTTTTCTTTTTTCATCCGCGAGTTTTTGAGCGGTTGTTTTTAAGGCATTGTCAAAATCGTTTAAAGATTTAAACAAAGCTTCCTTACTAAAAGGCACACTCAAAAAAGGAGAATTAGCAGCTATAAGAAATAAAGGTTTGCTTGAGGGAATTTTTTCATCACTAATGATAAAATCACAATCTTTTTTCATCACTAAGTGTTCTTTTAAAAAAAGAGCCAAAGCTCTTTCTATAATGATATCTTTACATTCTAAAGAAATTTTCATATCAAGGTTACTTTTAATTCATGATTTTGCAAAGACGGGTTTTTAATACCTTGAATTAAAGATAAAAATTCTAAATGGCTTAAAATGTAAAAATCTTTAAAATCTCTATTGCTTATACTCATAAGTTTTTTAGCACAAGTATCAAACATATAAAAATCTTTAGGATTTTTTACAACTAAAAAATCGCTCCCGCTATCATAAGCATCTAAAAGAATTTTTGCCGCCATTTTATAACTAAGTTCGCTATTGAGTTTTAAAAGATCAAAGCCATTATTTTTATCAGAATTTTCGTATGAAATAAATTTTGCTTTGATTTTTGATCTTAAATTATCACAAGGCTTAAAACCATAAAAAGCTATATTGAAATTGCTAAAATCATGCTTGACTTGCCCAAGTTCTTTTATTTCATTTTCAAAAGCACTATTTTTAGGTAAATTAAAATGCAATAAATCTTCATCAAAAAGTCCTAAATTTAAAATTTCTTTTTTTAAATTTTCAATCACATTTTCTACTTTTTCATTAGTGCCATTAATATGATAAAAGATTCCTTTTTCAGGATCAGAAATCGCTTTTAAAATTTCCACTTTTTTATCTGGATATTTTTTGATCATTTCAAACGCAAGGTAAAATAAAGCATCTCCCATATACTCAGGAAGAAATTCTAAAATTTCATTGGCATAATATAGATAGTCGTATTTTTCATAAAATTTTTTATCTTCTTCGCTGCCAAATGGAGCAAGGTATTTGTATTTGCTTAAAAAATCATCCTTATTGATGATCAAATCTTTTATCGATCTTTTTGTGCTTAGCGGTTCAATAATAAGATTAAAATCATGCTTTTTAATCAACTCTTCCAAAGGAGTATTAAGAGGTAAAATTTGTTTATTAACAACTATATGAGAATTCTCATTTTTTTCAAATTCGAAATAAATATCATCATCTTGCACTTGTAAAAGTAAATCATAAAGAGTGGCAAAATTTTCATAGTTGCTATAAACATAAGGTTTATAATAACTCTCATAATCTTTATTTTTATCAAATCTAAAAAGTCTAAGTTCTAAATTTCTCATAATTTTTTCCTTGATATCTTTAGGATAAATATTATATAAAAAAAAATTAAAATTTAATAGAATTTAAAAAGAAATTTCATAAAATTTTTTTATGAATAAAGAAGATTTTATAATCCATGCTTTTTTAAATGAAAAAAATGGCGATGATGGTGCTATTGTTGATCAATGGTGTTATAGCAAAGATTTATTTTTTGAAAATGTGCATTTTAAAAGAGAATGGCTTACTTTGGAGCAAATTGCTACTAAAGCAATGCTGGTAAATATTTCTGATGCTATTGTGATGAATGCTGAGCCAAAATACGCACTTTTAGGACTTGCTTTACCTAATTTAAGCAATGAAGAAATCAAAACTTTACAAAAAGGTTTTTTAAAAACGGCAAAAAAATTCGGTATAAAAATCATAGGTGGCGATACGATTTATAATCATAAAATCGATATCAGCGTTACTATTATCTCTAAGGTTAGAGAAAAAGCTGTGTTTAGAAAAGGCTTAAAAAAAGGACATTTGCTAGCTTATACGGGAAATTTGGGAGAGAGTTTAAAAGGACTTGAAATTTTGCAAAATGGTGGTAAATTAAATTTAAACCATCGCTTTATAAAACCCAAATTAAGACAAGATTTTTTTTATGAAATTACCCCTTTTATTTCTTGTGCTATGGATATTTCAGATGGCTTGAGTAAAGACTTATCGAGACTTTTAGCAAAAAATAAATGTGGCATTGAATGGTTAAAAAATTTAGATAATTATACTCTTTATAGTGGAGAAGAATATGAAATTTTATTTGCTTTTGATGAAACGCAACGTTTTAAGATAGAACAAATTGCAAAAAAACATCGCGTGAAATTAAATATCTTTGGAAAAGCAGCGAAAGGAAAGTATGAATTTAATGGAAGAGAACACCATTTTTAAGCTTTTATATAGTTTAAAACACGCTCCTATTAATGCGTATTTTAGCAAAAATAGCGATGATTTTGTGGTACGTGAAAAAGCCTTGTATGAATTTAGTGGCAAAGGTGAGCATCTCATTTTACACATTAACAAAAAAGATTTAAGTACCAACGAAGCTTTAAGAATTTTAAGTGAAGTTAGTGGGGTAAAAATACGCGATTTTGGTTATGCTGGACTTAAGGATAAGCAAGGATCAACCTTTCAGTATATTTCTATGCCTAAAAAATTTGAACATACTTTAAACAATTTCTCTCATCCAAAATTAAAAATTTTAGAAACTTTTACTCATGAAAATAAATTAAGAATAGGGCATTTAAAAGGCAATTCTTTTTTTATCCGCTTAAAAAAAGTTTTACCAAGTGATGCTTTAAAACTTGAACAGGCTATTATCAACTTAGATAAACAAGGTTTTGCTAATTATTTTGGATATCAGCGTTTTGGTAAATTTGGAGATAATTATAAAGAAGGACTTGAAATTTTGCGTGGTAAAAAAATGAAAAATGTCAAAATGAAAGAATTTTTAATTTCAGCTTTTCAAAGCGAACTTTTTAATCGTTATTTGAGTAAAAGAGTGGAATTATCGCATTTTTCAAAAGAATTTAGCGAAAAAGAGCTTATGCAAATTTATCGTATCTCTAAAGAAGAAGCTAAGAGCTTAAAAAAACAAGAACATTTTTTCAAGCTATTAAAAGGTGAGGTTTTGGGGCACTATCCTTTTGGTAAATGTTTTTTATGTGAAGATTTAGAAAGTGAGATTAAGCGTTTTAAGGCAAGAGATATTAGTGCTATGGGGCTTTTAATAGGTGCAAAAGCGTATGAAGCTAAAGAAGGCTTGGCTTTAAATTTAGAGAATGAAATTTTCAAAGATGCTTGGGAGTTTAAAACTAAAATGCAGGGCTCAAGACGCTTTATGTGGGGGTATTTGGAGGATGTTAAGTGGCGATACGAAGAGCAAAAAGCACATTTTTGTATAGAATTTTTCTTACAAAAAGGCTCTTATGCTACGGTGATTTTAGAGGAGATTTTGCATAAAAATTTATTCGAATAAAATCACTCTGCTTTTAAAGCGATTAAAACACCTTCAATCATTTTTTTGATATCTCCATCTAAGATGTTATCTACTTGAGAAAAGGCTTCTCCGCTACGATTGTCTTTGACTTGCTGATAAGGAAAAAGCACGTAAGAGCGGATTTGATGTCCCCAGCCTATCTCGCTTTTTTCGCCTGAATTTGCACTATCTTGTTGTTTCATGAGTTCAAGCTCATAAAGGCGAGATTTTAGCATTTTAAAAGCGGTTGCTTTGTTTTTATGTTGGCTTCTATCATTTTGGCATTGCACGACTATTCCTGTTGGAAAATGTGTGATTCTAACGGCTGATTCTGTTTTATTGACGTGTTGTCCGCCCGCGCCACTAGCACGGTAATAATCAATCCTGATATCTTTTTCTTCGATTTCAATCTCTATGTCATCATCAAGTTCAGGACTTACCATAACACTTGAAAAGCTTGTATGACGACGTCCGGCACTATCAAAAGGAGAAGTTCTTACTAAGCGATGAATTCCATTTTCAGCCTTTAAATAACCATAAGCGTTATCACCTTTAACTAAAAAACTTACGTCTTTAAGTCCTGCTTCATCGCCTTCTTGAAAGTCAAGAGTTTCAACCTTAAATCCTTCTCTTTCACAAAATCTTAAATACATTCTATAAAGCATACTTGCCCAGTCATTACTTTCTGTTCCACCTGCTCCTGGATGAATGGAAACAATTGCGTTTTTGTTATCATTTTCTCCACTTAAAAGCATGGAAATTTCAAGGCTTGTTATCGTATCTTCAAGTTTTGGCGCATCATTAAATAAAGCTTCTAAGGTTTGCATATCGTTTTCTGCATTAGCCAAATCAAAAAGTTCGCTTGCATCATCAACGGCCGATAAAGCTTCTTCGTATTTTTTTAATAAATTTGCAATTTTAGTTTTTTCTTTTCCGATAACTCCAGCTTGTTTAACATCATTCCAAAAAGAAGGAGAATTTTCTAACTCTTCAATTTCCTTAAGCCTTTCTTGAATGCTTTGCGGTTTGATGATAGAGGCTATATTGCCTACTTTATTTTTAAGAGTTTTTAATAGTTCGCTAAATTCATAATTATCCATAAAAATTTCTTTCTAAAGTTAATTTTCGCAATTTTAACAAATTTTATCAAAAAATAAGCTAAGTCTATTTTTAATCGTAGTGGGCATAACTATCATCAAAGTGGTTTGGGATTATTTTTCTTAAATTTCAAATTTATTTGAAAAATACAAAAATACCTTTAAAAATAATCAAATTCAATCTTAGATGAAAAATTATGCTTTTTTATTTCTAAATTCTTTTTTAAGTTTTCTTATCTCAAACCACAATTTGATATACCCCCCCCCCCGTACCAATTATTATTAGCTC
>NZ_JACHTO010000030.1:0-11448 GCF_020135895.1 Campylobacter sp. 2457A
AAAAAGTGAAATTTTCACTTTTTATTTCTAATGTTATTTAATTTTATATCCTTTAAAGGCAAAGAAAAAGATATAAATATAACATATTAAAGGAATTATGTAAGAAAACAACAAACTAATATTATCAGCTACTAAACTTTGCACCTGTGGAATAATAGCACCGCCAACAATAGCCATACTGATAAATCCAGAAGCTTGACTTGTAAATTTGCCTAAATTTTTTGTTGCCAAAGAAAAAATTGATGGAAACATAATAGAATTAAAAAGCCCTATAGCTAATAAACTCACCATAGCAATTTTCCCACCAAACAAAATAGCTAATATAATCAAACAAATACTAACAATAGCATTAAATGCTAGACATTTATTTGGGGCAATTTTAGTCATAATAAAACTTCCAACAAATCTTCCTATCATAATTCCACCCCAGTAAAATGCTACATACTCTGCACCGATTTTTCCTTCTATTCCTGCATAATTACTCATAGTTGAAATTAAAAATGAACCTATAGCAACTTCAGCCCCAACATAGAAAAATATAGCTATTGCACCTAAAACAAAGTGAGAGTATTGAAATAAACTTGCTTTTCCATCATGATTTTCATCACTGATTTTTTCAGTCTTTTCTCTCACATCTGGAAGCTTTAAAAGATACATCACAACCGCTAAAATAATTAAAGCTCCTGCAATTGATAAGTAAGGCATTTGAACTGATTGAGCTTCTTCCATTTTGTTTGCATACTTTGTAGTATCTGAAAGTATAAAAGCCGCACCAAAAAGTGGTCCTAAAGTTGTTCCTAAAGAATTAAAGGCTTGAACTAAAGTTAAAGCTGTAGATTCTTTACCAGGCGCAAGTAAAGTTACAAATGGATTTCCTGTTGTTTGAAGCAAGACAATTCCACTTGCTAAAATAAAAAGAGCGCCTAAAAATATAGGGTAAGAAGCCATAGAAGCTGCGGGATAAAAAAGAACGCAGCCTATTGCTGTTAATATAAAACCTAAAATAATCCCTGTAGGATAACCTACCTTTTCTAAGAGTTTTCCAAAAAATCCGCCTGTTATAAAATAGGCACTAAAAAAACAAAACTGCACTAAAGTCGCTTCAAAATAATTGAGCTCAAAAATATCCTTTAAGTGCGGAACTAAAATATCTTTCAAGACCGTAATAAAACCTATCACAAAAAATAAAGCCGTTAAGGCAACTAAAGCAAAATAATTAGTTTTAGTTTGCATATTTTTTCCTTCTAAATTGAATTAAAATTTTTATAAATTTGTATTAGATGTTTTGTAGAACTATCATGTTCTTGGATTTTTCCACCTTGAAGCTCTGATAAAATGGTTTTAACAAGTTCTTTGCCAAGTTCAACTCCCCATTGATCAAAACTATTAATGCCCCAAATCACACCTTGAACAAAAATTTTATGCTCATATAAAGCAACCAAAGAACCTATGCTTTTAGGATTGATTTCATTGAGTAAAATAATATTACTAGGTCTATTACCTGAAAAAACTCTATGAGGCGCAAGTTTATGAATTTGCTCTTCGCTAAATCCCTTACTAGACATTTCTTTTTGAACTTCTTCAAGAGTTTTTCCTTTCATAAAAGCTTCAGCTTGTGCAAAAACATTACTGAGTAAAATTTCATGATGCCCTGGTAAGCTTCCTTTTTTACTTAAGGATGCGATCAAATCAATAGGACTTAAATGCGTTCCTTGATGTAAAAGTTGAAAAAAAGCATGTTGAGCATTAATACCTGTATCACCCCAAATAATAGGACCTGTATCATAATCAACTTTTTTACCATCTTTTCTAACCTGCTTACCATTGCTTTCCATGTCTAATTGTTGTATAAATTTAGGAAGATATTTTAACACAGAATCATAAGGAGCTATGATATGGCTACCTGCATCAAAGAAATTGATATACCAAACCCCAATTAAACCTAGAATAACAGGCATATTTTTCTCAAATGGTTCATTATAGAAATGCTCATCCATCAAATATGCCCCTTCTAATAAAGAAGAGAAATTTTCCTTACCCAAATAAATCATAATAGCCAAGCCTATAGCAGACCAAAGACTATAACGTCCGCCGACCCAATTCCAAAATTCAAACATATTATTTGAATCAATACCAAATTCTTTTACCGCTTCTTTATTGGTTGAAACAGCCACAAAATGTTTTGCTATGTGCTTTTCATCTAAGGCATGATTTAAAAACCATTTTCTAGCTGTAAATGCATTAGTTAAAGTTTCTTGAGTTGAAAAGGTTTTAGAAGCTACTATAAATAAAGTTGTTTCGGGATGAACTTGATCTAAAACACCTTGCAATTGCGCTCCATCAACATTGGAAACAAAATGCATGTGTAATCTTGGATGTCCAAAATTTTTTAAAGCTTCACAAACCATCAAAGCTCCTAAATCAGATCCACCTATACCTATATTTACAACATCTGTAATCACTTGATTTGTATAACCAAGCCAAGCACCAGAACGCAAAGAATCTGAAAAATTTTGCATCTTTGTTAAAACTTCTCTAACATTAGGCATGATATCCATATCATCAATCACAATAGGATGATTACCTTTATTTCTTAAAGCAGTATGCAAAACCGCTCTATTTTCAGTTGTATTGATCTTTTCACCTTTAAACATAGCCACCATTTTTTCTTTTAAAGAACATTCATTAGCTAAGTTAAACAATAATTTTAAAGTTTCATTATTAATGCGATTTTTTGAATAATCAAGCTTTAAATCACCAGTCTCAAGAAAGTATCTTGTTCCCCTATTTTGATCTTCTTTAAATAGATCTCTCATGTGCACATCTTTTATATTTAAAAAGTGATTGTGCAACTCCTTATAAGAATTTAAATGCGTTAAAGATTTCATTTTTCACCTTTCACTTCTTTTAAGATATAATCTTTTAAATGATTTTCTAAAGCGACTGCTGCACCACTAATGCCTGGATATTTTGCTAAAACTACATAAACAGGAATAGCAGCCAAATAAGCATCAAACCTTCCTTTATTTTCAAAACGTATTCTAAAAGGCGATGTTTTAAAATAATCAATAAATCTAGGAATAATTCCTCCACAAAGATAAACTCCACCCCTAGCTCCCAAAGTTAAAGCTAAATTTGAAGAAACTGTGCCTAACATTGCACAAAATATATCTAAGGTTAAACGACATAAAGGGGATTTGCCACTTAAAGCTTGCTCGCTAATCAACTCTGGAGTCATTTTAGAATGCTTTATGCCTTCCCTACTAGCTAAAGCTTCATATATAAGTACTAAACCCGCTCCACTTAAAAAACGCTCAGCCGATACATGGCCATACTTTTTCTTTGCATACTGCCAAATCATTATTTCCGTATCATCAAAAGGTGCAAAGCTAACATGTCCGCCTTCCCCAGCTAAAGCTGTATATCCGCATTCATTACAAGGAATTAAGCCACTTACTCCAAGCCCTGTTCCAGGACCTAAGACAGCTTTTGGCGCATATACTTCACAAGAAGTTCCACCCACTTGCATCAACTCAGAAAGTGGCATTTTGGTTATAGCATAAGCTTGAGCTGTGAAATCATTGATAAGTATCAAAGACTCTAAATTTAAAGCTTGTCTTGTGGTTTCAATTGAAAAAGCCCAATGGTGGTTTGTCATTTGAACCCAATCGCCCAAAACAGGATTGGCAATAGCAAAAGCACCAAATCGAACTACTGGATTACCAACTTTACTTAAATAAGTTTTCGCTGCATCAACAACAGTATTATAATCATGACAAGCTAAAACTTCAACATTATCGATTTTACCCGGCATAGTTTCTAATGCAAATCGAGCATTAGTGCCACCAATATCAGCTAAAAGCCTTGGATATGATTTTTTATTTTGAGAAGTAGACATCACACATCACCTTTTCTGAATGAAGTATATAAGATATAGGAAATTTAGGATTTAAACCTTTAGCAGCTTCATTAAAAACAAGTTGTTTTTCTTTTGTAGCTATAGATAAAAACAATTTATTGCATTTCTCCAATGCTGATAAAGACATGGAAAGTCTTTTATATGGAGCATTTTTTGGGGTTGTTAAAACAATGCTTTTTTGAGTCGTTAAAGCAAAATCAAATTCATCTGCTTCAGGAAATAAAGAAGCCGTATGACCATCTCCACCCATACCCAAAATAGCAATATCAGGCTGATTGTAAATTTTATTTGCATTTTCAACTAAATCCTCTAAAGAAAGTTTGCAATCTTCAAAAAAGGGATTAAAATGCGCTTTTTGGGCTAAATTCTTTAAAAAATGCATTTTGATCAGCCTCGCATTACTATCTTCATGATTAAGATCAACTATTCTCTCATCAACTAAGGAAACATTACATTTATCCCAAGCACAATCTTTTTTGCTTAACATTTCTAAAAATAAAACCGGAGACTTTCCTCCAGAAAAAGCTAAATTTACATTTTGTTTAGCTGATAAAATTTGCTCAATAGATAAAGTAACAGCCTCAACTAAAGCCTTATTACAAGACTCTAAATCTGAAAATTCATGCATTTTAAATGCCATTTTTTCCTCCAATTTTACTGCTTTACAAATTTGCTTAAATAAAGTGTAACAGAGTTTTGCTTATATTCATCAAAATAAACAAAAATTACTGAAAAATTTAAGCAAATTTGTTTCTAAATTACTCAAGTTTGCTTTTAATAAATTAGACATTGTGCCATTCATGCTGATCTTTTTGAATCAAATCAAATGATTCTTTAGGTCCCCAACTTCCTGCAAAATAAGAATATAAAGGTGTTTTCTTATTTTTCCAATTTTCCAAAATAGGATCTACCCAAGCCCAAGCAGCCTCTAATTCTTCTTTATGATTAAAAGAAGCTTGATTGCCTTCTATAACATCTAAGATCAATCTTTCATATGGTTGCATGACTGAAGCACTGTTTAAATTTAAAATCAAATTATTTTCCTCATAATCCATTGTTTTACCAATTTTTTTTACTTTTAAATTTAAAGAAATTTGATTTTCTGGCTGCAAACGTATTATAAGTTTATTAGGATGGGTATTTTGATCTTGCTGATCTTTAAAACAAATAACAATTTGAGCAAAAGAATTAGCCATCCTTTTACCTGTTCTAATGTAAAATGGAACATTTTTCCAATTTTCATCCAAAAGCTCCGCTTTTATAGCAACAAAAGTTTCTGTTTGGCTATTTTCTTTAACATTATCTTCGTCTAAATAAGCTTTGAATTCTCCTGATTGATTGTATTGAGCTCTAATGACATTTGATTTTATATCTTCATCGCTTAAAGGTTTTAAACTCTTTAAAAGTTGCAATTTCGCACTTCTTATAGAATCAGCATCAAGAGTATTTGGAATTTTCATAGCCACTAAAGAAAGAATTTGCAAAATATGATTTTGAATCATATCTCTTAAAGCTCCTGTACTATCATAAAATTCTCCTCGACTTTCTACACCTAAGGTTTCAAAAACACTGATCTCGACATAATCAATATAATCTTTTTTCCATAAAGAAGTAAAAATAGGATTAAATCTTCTTAAAATCAAAAGATTTTGTATGCTTTCTTTTCCTAGATAATGATCAATTCTATAAATTTGTTTTTCATTATAGTATTGTGCTATTTCATTATTTATAGCTTGACAAGATTTTAAATCCATTCCCAAAGGTTTTTCTAAAATAATTTTAACCCTACCATCATTTAAACCAACTGATGCTAAATTTTTACACGCTTTAATAAAAAACTCTGGAGAAATTGAAAAATAAATAACTATATTTTTACTTTCACTACTTATTTTTTCTTTCAAAAGTTCAAAATCTTTTGTTTCATTTAAATTTATACTTAAATAATCAATATTGTGTGTAAATTCTTCCCATTTTTTATCATCACAATTTTTTACATGTATTTTTGACTTATGATTCATCTTATCCTTGAATTCATCAACATTTAGCATACTTCTACCCGTTGCGATCATTTTTCCAACATGAGGCAAAAATCCATCCACATAAGCTTGATAAAGAGAAGGGAAAATCTTTCTCATCGCCAAATCTCCGGTCGCTCCAAATAAAATAAAATCAAAACTTTGCATTTTTTCTCCTTTTATAAAATTAAATTAATACCAAAACTTTATTTTTAATTACTAAAAGTATATTTTAGAATTTTTATCTAAAATTATGGCATAATTAAACATAAAAAATGCTACAATAAAAAAAATAAATTTTAAATAAAGGATAAACATGGCATTAAATAAAATTAAACAAATCACTCAAAAAGTGAAAGAACGTAGCGAAAAGACACGCGAGGAATATTTAGAACGTATTCAAGCACACAAAGGCAAAATTCAAAGAAAAGATCTTGGATGTGCGAATCTAGCTCATGCTTATGCTAGCATACCAGAACATATTAAAGAAAGAATCAAAGAAAACAAAGATTCGAATTTTGCCATAGTTTCAGCTTATAATGATATGCTCTCAGCGCACCAGCCCTTTAAAAATTATCCTGATATCATAAAGCAAGAACTTTTTAAAAATCATGCATTTGGACAGTTTGCTGGCGGAACTCCTGCTATGTGCGATGGGATCACTCAAGGTTACGATGGAATGGAGCTTAGTTTATTCTCAAGAGATGTTATAGCCATGAGTGTAGCCGTAGCACTTTCTCATAATGTTTTTGATGGAGCTTTTTACTTAGGAGTTTGTGATAAAATAGTTCCAGGGCTTTTGATTGGAGCTTTAAGCTTTGGTCATTTACCAAGTATTTTTGTCCCTTCTGGCCCTATGACGAGCGGAATTTCCAATGATGAAAAATCAAAAACCAGACAACTTTTTGCTGAAGGTAAAATTTCACGCGATAAACTCTTAGAAAGCGAAATGAAATCTTATCATGATATAGGAACTTGTACTTTTTACGGAACAGCTAATTCAAATCAAATGATGATGGAATTTATGGGACTACATTTACCAAATTCTGCTTTTATAAATCCAAACACATCTTTAAGAGAAGCTTTAGTTAGAGAAGCTGCAAGCCATATGACTCAAAATAAAATTTTACCTATAGGGGAATTACTCGATGAAAGAAATATCATCAATGCTATGATAGGACTTATGGCCACAGGCGGTTCTACAAATCATACTATTCATTTAGTTGCTATAGCTCGTGCAGCAGGTATAATCATCAATTGGGATGATTTTGACGCTATTTCAAGCATTACTCCACTTTTAGCGAGAGTATATCCTAATGGAAAAGCTGATGTTAATCAATTTGAAGCTGCTGGAGGCTTAGCTTTTGTTATCAATGAACTCTTAAAAGAAGGTTTATTGCATGATGATGCCAATACAGTAATGGGGCAAGGAATGCAAGCTTATACCAAAAATCCTTTCTTGATTGATGGAAAAATCGTCTATAAAGATGGTGTAAAAACAAGCAAAGAAGAAAATATCCTAAGAAATATAGAAAATCCATTCTCTCAAAATGGTGGTGTTAAAATTTTAAAAGGAAATATAGGAAGAGCTGTTATTAAAATTTCAGCTGTTAAAGAAGAACATCAAGTTATCAAAGCTCCTGCCATGGTATTTCACTCTCAACAAGAATTTTTAAATAAATTTCAAAATAAAGAATTGCAAAAGGATTTTATAGCGGTCTTACCTTATCAAGGGCCAAGATCTAATGGTATGCCAGAACTTCATAAACTCACTCCACCTTTAGGAATTTTACAAGATCAAGGTTTTAAAGTCGCACTTGTTACTGATGGAAGAATGTCGGGAGCTTCTGGTAAAGTTCCAGCAGCAATCCATATGAGTCCTGAAGCTTTACTTGATGGAGATATTGCTAAAATTAAAGACGGAGATATGTTATTACTTGATGCAAAAAATGGCATACTTGAAATTCTTATTGATGAAAAAGAATGGAAAGAAAGAAAAATACCTAAATTAGAAAAGAAAGAAATTTTTGGTTGCGGAAGAGAACTTTTCGCTGGATTTAGAACTCAAACCTCAAGTGCTGAAACAGGCGCAATGAGTTTTGGTGGATATTTTAAATAAGGAGATACAATGCAAACAAAAGAAATCTTAGAAGTAAGTAAAATCATTCCAGTTATAACAATTTATGATTTAAAAACAAGTGTGAATTTGGCAAAAGCTTTGATTGATGGAGGGATTAAAATTTTAGAAATCACTTTACGTACTCAAGAAGCTATTGAAGCCATAAAACTTATATCAAAAGAAATTCCAGAAGCTGTTGTAGGCGCTGGAACAGTATTAAACGCTAAAATGCTAGAAGAAGTAAAAAATGCAGGAGCTAAATTTGCTATAAGCCCAGGATTAAATACCATACTTGCTAAAGAAGCAAAAAATGTCGATTTGCCTTTAATTCCAGGTATTGCAACCGCTGGAGAATTAATGCTTGCTCTTGAATTTGGATTTAAAAATTTAAAATTTTTCCCTGCTCAAGCTGCAGGAGGTGTTAATATGTTAAAATCTTTTTCTGCTCCATTTCAAGAAGTTAAATTTTGCCCTACTGGCGGTATTAGTCTTGATAATATGAATGATTATTTAAAATTGGATAACGTTCTTTGCGTTGGAGGATCTTGGCTAACTCCTAAAGAATTGATCTTGGATAAAAAATGGGATCAAATCACTCAGATCGCTAAACAAAGTTTAGGACAAATTTTATAAATGGATTTCAAATGCAAAAATTAAATCAAAATCTTAAAAAAATATACAAAGAAGAGTCTTTAGCCCACCAAGAACAAAGATATTTAAAAGCTTTAGAAACTTTTAAAAAACTTTATCCTAAGCATAGTAATTTTAGCTTTTACTCTTCTCCAGGTAGAACAGAAATAGGAGGAAACCATACCGATCATCAACATGGTATGGTTTTAGCAGCTGCTGTAAATTTAGATATTATTGCAGTGGTTGCTCCTAACAATAGTGATAGCATTTGCATTAATTCTGAAGGTTTTAATTTAAAAGAAATTAAATTAAATGATCTCGCATTTAATCCAAATGAAATTGGAAGTTCAGAAGCTTTGATAAAAGGAATTTGTTCTAAATTTAAAGACTTAAACTACAATATAAAAGGTTTTGATGCCTATATCACTTCAGATGTTTTAAAAGGTTCAGGTCTTTCTTCTTCGGCTGCTTTTGAAAATCTGATTGGCACAATTTTAAATTATGAATTTAACAATGCTGATATTTCAGCAACTCAAATAGCACTGATAAGCCAATACGCAGAAAATGTTTATTTTGGAAAAGCATGTGGCCTAATGGATCAAATGGCTAGTGCTATAGGAGGATTTTCTTTTATGGATTTTAAGGAACCTCAAAAACCTATTGTTGAAAAGATAAATTTTGATTTTTCAGATTGCAATTATCTTTTATGTATTGTCAATACCAAAGGAGATCATGTAGATTTAACTTCGGATTACACCGCAATCACTGAAGAAATGCAACTTGTTGCAAAGGCTTTTGGTAAAAAAGTTTTAAGAGAAGTAGATGAAAAAGATTTTTTTGATAATATCGCTTCATTAAGAAAACAAATTCATGATAGAGCTATTTTACGTGCTATACATTTTTTTAAAGATAATCAAAACGCATTTAAAGAAGCTCAGGCTCTAAAAAACAATGATTTTGAAACTTTTAAAAATCTTATTAAAGATTCAGGAAACTCATCGTTTAAGTTTTTACAAAACATTTTTTCTTTATCTAAACCTTTAGAGCAAAATTTAGCTTTAGCTTTAGCTTTAAGTGAAAAAATTTTAAAAGATGAAGGTGTAAGTAGAGTTCATGGCGGAGGTTTTGCGGGAACCATTCAAGCTTATGTTCCTCTTAAACTTGTTCAAGAATATGAAGAAAGTATGAAAAAGATTTTTGGTCAAGATTCTTGCCATATGTTAAATATAAGAAATATAGGTGCGACAAAATTATGATTTACGCTCTTATTGATCAATTGATTTTATATGCTTTAGAAAAAAAACTCATCAAACAAGAAGATAAAATTTTTCACATAAATGGTTTAATTGATCTTTTTAAATTACAAGAATACAAGCAAGGAAAAAAAATTTCCAAAATGACACTTAATGAAATTTTAAATGCTTTGCTAGATTATGCTTGTAAAAATCAACTTTGTGAAAATGATAATGTAGCGAGATCTTTATTTGGTGTTAAAATCATAGGACTTTTAACACCAAAACCTAGTGAATTAATTTCTCAATTTAAGCAATATTATCGAAAAAATCCAAAAGCGGCTAGCGATTTTTTTTATCAATTTAATCAAGATTGCAATTATATCAATAACGATCAAATTAAAAAAGATATAAAATGGAAAACTCAAAGCAGTTACGGAAAGTTAGAGATTACAATAAATCTTTCAAAGCCAGAAAAAGATCCAAAAGCTATTGCTAAAGCCAAAGAAAATAAAAACACTTATTATCCTCAATGTCTTTTATGTAAGGAAAATGAATATTATGCAGGAAATTATCACCATCCTGCTAGACAAAATTTAAGAATTTTGCCCATAAAACTTGCCAATGAAAATTGGTTTTTTCAATACTCACCTTATGTTTATTACAAAGAACATTGTATCATCCTTAATCAAAAACACACTCCAATGAAAATCTGTAAAAAAACTTTTGAAAGATTATTTGATTTTTTAAAAATATTTCCTCATTATTTTATAGGATCAAATGCCGATTTACCTATAGTTGGAGGCTCTATTTTAAGTCATGATCATTTTCAAGGAGGCAGTCATACCTTTGCTCTTAATAATGCAAAAATAGAAAAAAAATACAAAATTAAAAATTTTGAAAATATAGATTTTGGTATTGTTAAATGGCCATTATCTGTTATAAGAATTTCAAGTAAAGACGATAAAAAATTAATAGAATTTGCGGATTTCATCCTAAAAAAATGGAAAAATTATAATGATAAAAACGTCAATATCCTAGCAAAAACTCAAAATACACATCACAATACTATAACGCCTATTGCAAGAATGAAAAATTCTAAATTTGAACTTGATCTAGTTTTAAGAAACAATAGAACAGATGAAAAATATCCATTTGGCATTTTTCATCCACATGAACACCTGCACAATATAAAAAAAGAAAATATAGGACTTATAGAAGTTATGGGACTTGCTATTTTACCTCCTAGACTTAAAGAAGAATTGGAACTTTTAAGTGATTATATCCTTAATAATAAAAATATAAATACTAACGAAAAGATTAAAAAACATACACAATGGGTTGAAAATTTCCTACCTAAATATAAAGATATTAATGGTAAAAACATAGAAAAAATTTTACAAAAAGAAATATCTAAAACATTTTTAGAGGTATTAAAAAATTGCGGAGTGTTTAAACGTAATAAAAAAGGAATGCAAGCTTTTGAAAAATTTGTAAATACTTTAAATAAATGAAAAAATTTAATATTATTAT
>NZ_JACHTO010000031.1:0-9356 GCF_020135895.1 Campylobacter sp. 2457A
GATGAAATCATAGAATATGACAAAGGATCAATTCGTTATGGAGAAAATGCTTTGATAATAGCGGTAGAAAAATGTTATTCTAATACAGTTAAAAAACTCATTGAAGCAGGAGCTAATGTAAATGTTTTTGATCAATTTGGAGATTCTGCTCTTGATAATATAGGCAATAAAAGTGAAACCATAAAAAAATACCTTCTTAAAGCAGGAGCTAAAAGTTCTTTAGAGCTTTTAGGCAGTGAAGAAAAACATATAGAGCTTATGAATGAAATGCGAAAAAAAAGAGAAATACAAGATAAAATAAGAAAAGAACGCAAAAAGCAACTTAAGGAAAACTATCTTGCTATCTTAGAAAAAACTCCTTTGACTTTTTGTAAAATAGAAGTTACTGAGGAATAAAAATGAGTCCTATTCATACAGGAAATATAAAATTAATACTGTGCGAGGAGGCGCATTTTTATATAGACTATGAAGAAGATGAAATTGAAAATATCCCCATCATAGGAGCTAAGCTAAAAATATATGATAAAGATAAAAAGAAACTCCTGTATGATAATACTGCTAATAATAAAGGAGAGGTAGAATTTTCCAATGATGAGATTAAAGATGATGTATTAAGTTTTTATATAGAATTAGAGCATCCTGACTTCAAAAAAGAACCTATAGGAGGGCATGTTATTGTAAGAAGTCTAGGCGAACAAGAATATCCTATTTACTTTAGAAGAACTAAACTAAGATTAAAACATGCCCCTTTTGAAAAATTGCCAACTCCTAAAGAATTTAAAAGAGCCCTTGAAGTAAGTGATGAAAAAAGAGAATATTATCAAACAGAGGATGGAGAATTAAGCAATGATTGGAATAGTTTAAAAACCAAAGCAGAGGAACTTTTAGTAAGAAATGAAGCCATCATAGAAAAAACTTATGGTGGAAAAATGGAAAAATTTAAGGACCAAGAAAAACTACTAGAACAAAAAGAAAAAGAAGCCACAACTCAAAGTGAAAAAGATGCCATAGCTAAAGAAAAGGCTAAAATAAAAGATATAAAAGCAAAATGGGAAAGACATGAAAAACAAAAAGAAAAGTTTAAAGAACTAGTAGAAGAACATGAGGAAAAAGACAACACTAAAAAACTTAAAAATTTCATTAATAAAAGTGTAGGAGCTGACTATGCTGAATGGGTTACTTCTCTTGCTCTTTTAAGACATGCTCCTCATCTTTGTCATCAAAGAATCAATGCAGATGGTGTTTTTAAAGAAGATGGAATTCGCAGTGGAAAGGGTAGTGATCCTGACTTTCTTATCACACTTGAAGATAAAAAAAGAATGATAGTAGAGGTTAAAAACTATGGTTATAGCAGTGCTTTAAATTTAACCAATCAAATTTCTTATCAATTAAAATGTGTAAGATTATATGGAATGGATTATGCCATAGCTTGTAATAGAAGTACAGAAATAACCGATTATGGCAATAATTATAATTCTGTTTTTGCAAAACCAAGTAGCCAAGCAGAAATTAAGGCTAGATCAGAAGCAAGGGCTAAGGCTAAAGAAGAATTTAAATATTCTTTAGATTTTAATAAAAAACGTTTCGATAAGTCAAAAGTTCGAGCAGAAAATCCTTTACTGGAAGAAGCTAACAAACTTCTAAAAGATGAAGGGAAAGGTTTAAGATCTGCACTTATAAGAATGTATCAAGAAGCTTTGCAAGGATCGCCTATTTGGGTTTTTATTAAAAGACTTAATTTTAGAAGTAATTTAGGAAAAATCAATGGAGAAGATTTTGATCTGGATAAACATTTTGTGAATTTTTATGCTAATTTGCATGTTCAAGATAGAAAAGCACTTCATGATGAATTGCAAGTTATTTTAGAACCTTAGGAAAACAGTAAAAAATAATCGTAGCAATAAAATCTAATAATTTAAAAGCAAGGATCAAATAGGATAGAGGTAGCCAATAAAGAAAGAAAACAATGTTTTTATCCTTATGAATGCGATGCCTATACTTATTGTTGGGATAAACAAAGAAATTTGTGTCATCATGAAAATATTTTTAATATTGCAAGATTAAATCAAGATAAGAAATTTAACCTTTATAGGCAAAATATTATTAATTTTTCAGATATTAAAGATTTGTCTATTTTTAATGCGCAGCAGCAAATTCAAATCAAAGCTTGTTTAAATCAAGAAATCATCATAAATAAAGATAAAATCAAAGCTTTTTTAGCGACGCTAAGTTATCCCGTGTATCATTTGGACTTTGAAACTTTTTCTCAAGCTATCCCAGAATTTAAAAGAGTTAGGCCATATGAGCAAATTCCTTTTCAATTTTCTTTACATATTGATAATAAGGATAAATTAGAGCATAGGGAATTTTTATCTCAATGCGGAGTCGATCCTAGGGAGCAGTTGGTTAAAAATTTGATCGCTTATATACCAAAAGATGTATGCGTTCTTGCTTATAATGCAAGTTTTGAAAAAGGAGTTATAAGAAAATTAGCGGATTTATATCCTGAATTTAGGGAGCATTTATTAAATATAGAAAGCAATATTAAAGACTTGATGATACCTTTTCAAAATAAAGATTATTATCATTATAAAATGCAAGGGAGCTATTCTATAAAAATGGTTTTACCCGCTTTAATTCCGCAAATGGAACAAGCTTATAAAAATTTGTCTTTAATCCACAATGGAGGCGAAGCGATGCAGAGTTTTGAATCGATGAAAAACATGGATGAATTAACTCAAAATCAATACCGAAAGGCTTTGCTTGAGTATTGCAAACTTGATACTTTAGCGATGGTAAAAATTTTACAGCATTTAGAAGAGGTTGTAAAATAAGATTTTAAATTTATTTTTTTAAATATGCCTTTAAAATATTTTCAAGTTTAGTTTTTAATTTTATAGGAGAGATGATTTTTATATAAGGGATCCACTGTTTGACCAAATTTAAAATTTCATCATCATAAGAAATTTTTGCATTTAAAATATAAGATTTTTCATTTTCATCTATGATTTTGTAATTACTTAAAACCTTTTTTCTGAAAAAATACTCTTTAGCGTTTTTATCTAGTTCTAAAATTACTTCTATTTTTTCTTCTAGCCAAATATTTTTACCTTGATTGATGAGTTCTTTTAAATTTTCATCGGGCTGAAATTTCTTATCACTGATGTTTAGATTGATGATTTTACTAAAATTAAAATGTTTGAGTTTGTGGTTTTCATCTGCCAAAAGATACCAAATTCCTTTATAATTGACAAGTTTATAAGGATTTACTTCGCGTTTCTTTTCTTTATAGTTAAAATATAAAATATTGTGATTGAGTATAGCTGCTGCTATATTCTCAAAGGTGTTATGATCTATTTTTTGAAAACCTTCATTTTTTACCACTAAAACATTATTAATCTTTTGGCTTAACAAATCCGTAATAAAATGTTGATCTAGAGTCGGATAAAGTTCGCTAATACCACTTAAAGAAGCAAAATTTTGTATGTCTTTAAAGCTTAATTGCCCTAAAGCAAAAGATTCAAGAAAGTATTTTCCATTTTCTTTTTGAATGGGCATAAAGGAGAGCCTTTCGTTTAAGTCTCTTTGTATAGTTCTTGCATCGACATTAAATTCTTGTGCAAGCTCTTCTATACTCAATCTTTCCCCATCGTTAAATTTGCATAAAATTTGCGCCAAACGAATGGCTAATTTATCGTGCTCTTTCATGGCTATTTTTCCCAAATGTTATAATTTTGTTAAATTGTGATAAATATTCAGTTTTTTATTTTCACAATATTGGTATTTTTTAGTTTGGATATTTTTATGTTAAAACTAAATAAGCATTTTCATAATTTTCCTTCAAATTTTTAAAGTTTTGTTATCTAGCATAAAGTTATCAAATTCTTTTTGCGTTGCAAAAAGCCCTTTTATCTCAAATTCTTGTGCAAAAGCAATGATGTATTGATTGGCTAAAACATAGTCATCTTTTTCCATTGATTTGCATATGCCATTAAAATTTGTTTCTTCGTTGATTTTTAATTTATAGAGATAGTTATTTGTAAAATTTTTAAGTTTTTCTTGATTTTCTAACATTTTCGGCATAATATCATTATATATTTTTTGAATTTCTTCTTTTCTTTTTTTTGCCATTTCAGCTGCAGCACAAATTCCAAAAAATGCATCTAGTGTTAAATCAATAGTATGAGAAAATGCAATTACTCCAAAAGAGCAAACAAATATCGAGATAGCAATAGATAATGGTGATGCTACCAATGGGGTTAAAATAGGGCTGAGAAATGAAAATATTTTCTCCTCTAGTATAACTCCAAAAGCTACAATTATAGAAGAAAATAAGGATTTTAATATGATTTTAATAAGCTCTTTTTTGCTTTTGATTTTTCCCGATATAAAATCACAAATAGCATTCCATATTGACTTAACTGATTTTCTTAAATTACCCCATAAATTTTTAAGATGTCCTCCTATTTTGGATAACAATTGACTAACAATAACAACTAAACTATCTACAATTCCAAAACTAGCCCCTCTAGCAAAGGCTTCTGAAGAATTTTTTAAAACCGCTTTTAATATTCTTTCTATTCTAATTTTAATATCTTCATGATTTTTATCTATAAATTCAGAGCGCATTTCGTAGATGACACCGCTTGCGAATGTGCTTAGTGCTATAACAATTGCATCGCTGCTTCCTGTCATATATATATTTTCAATAGATTCCCCTATTTGTATCTTTATAACATTATTCACAGCCTGTTGAGGATTTGTATGATTATTTCCATTTTTTTTAAGATAATTAAATTTCTTTTGTTTTTCTTGCAACCGTTCTTTCAATATCTCTTTTTTTTCTTCAGGGGCAATTTTAATTTTTTCTTCTAATTTTTTTATATCCAATTTTGCTTTATTGTAAGTTTCTTCATCTACAGTAACAGATGTTAATTTAACTTTTTCTATTGCATCGAAATATCTATCGTGTTCTTTGGAAAAAATACTACCGCTAATAGCTTTTAATTGTGATAATTCGATAATTTTATCATTTTTATCTATGCTAACGGTATCTACTATTGGATGATTGGTTTTCATAATTTCTTTTAAATTTGGGTTGTTTATAATTTTTTTCATTTCTTTTTCAGAATAATTTGCTGTAATGGTTTTTGTTTTTTCCTCATTTAAAGTGTCAAATTTTTCACCTCTATAAACTCGATCTATTGCTGCCAATTCATCTGTAGTAAAAGTATAAAATCCAGTTTTATTTTTAACATTTTGTATATTTTGTTTTCCGACATGCATTGTTTCATATAATCGTCCAAATCCATTAGGATTTTTTCCATGTTGTTTTGCTTCTTTGGATATATTTGTTGTAAGCTTCGCGCTTTCCACCAAAGCTCCGTATGAGTTATTAAAAATATTAAGACCAAACCTAGCTAAACTTTGAGAGCTCAATTCATCTAAAAATTCGTTAAATAAAGTTTCTCTATTCATTAAAATTCCTTAAATTTAAAGGCGGCTTTTTGCCATCTTTGTTGTTGATTTTTTCTTCTTTGGGTTTTTATTGCTCACCATTTTTGTTATTTATAAAACTATATTCTAGCCATGGGTTTTTCTCTTGATTGCTATGTGGTTCTTGATTTTCTTCATTTGCATCTTCATAATTTATAATTTTATTTGTTTGGTTTTGTGCAAATTCAATTGCTTTTTTAAATTCCTCATTTACAATTCCATCATCGGTTAAAACATTAACTCTACAAATTCCTGTTAATGTTTTAACAAGATTAACAATAAAGCGCAAATACTCCTTTTCTCCTTGTGAATATTTTGCATAATCATTTTCTTTAATAACTATAAGTTTTAGCGTTTGTAACTCTTTACAAAGAAGAGAATCTATTTTTTCAATAACATTCAAAGATTGTGCCACAATTTTTGCAATCGCATCAGTAATTATTTGTGCGGTTTCAAATTCTTTAGCTAAAGCTCTTGCTTTCATGAGATTACTTTCGGCATTATAGAGGGCTTCCTCTCCAGTTTTGGAATACAAGAATCCTCCCACAGCTAAAACCGGTGCAGCCACTATACCACCTAATATAGCTATTCCAACGCTCATTCCAAAGCCACCTGCAGCAATGCTACCTCCTCCAAGCCAAGCTAAGGTGGCATTTGTAGCTGCTGCACCGCTTAATGATGCTATTGCAGTTCCAGTAGATGCCGTTGCTAAAAATCCTACACTACTATAAGCACCAATACCTGCTAATGCTCCAGCTCCTAAGGATGCAATACCTCCTCCAACTAATTTACTGAATTCAATACAGTTTGAATCCAATGTTTTTATAAATTCTTTAATATTAAATTGAAATTCATCTTCTGCAAAATCATCAATTTCAACATTTTTGATTTTTGAAAAAATTTCTATAAAATCTTTAAGAGAATTTTTATGTAAATGAATTTTTGCTTCTCCAAGTTTTTCTAGATATGATTGAGCTTGATTTCTTGATGTCTCTAATTCATTTTTTGCATGATCATAAATTGACTCTGCTTCATTATTTAAATCCTCCGCCTCACTTTTTGCTTTATACCCATCATAAGCTTTTTTTGCACCAAAGGCACCTACTGCAGCAGCTATACCTCCTAAAATAAATGGAACTGGCATGTTAAATCTCCTTTATAAGTTTAATTCTGAATTTTTTATTTAATTTAAATTTTTTTGCAATTTATTGCATATTTTTATATTTTCATTATAAAAGTCATTTTTTTTATAATATTGTGAAAAATATTTTTGATAGATTTCATCAATTTTACAAATCATAGGTCTTGTATCGTAAATCGCACAAGTATTATCTTCTTTGAGATGAATGCAAATTCCATTTTTGTTGAATTTTTGCAATTCTTTTACACCATTAATGCTTTTACAACAAGCTCCGCAAACAGTACATGGAAAAGTATTTATTTGATTTACCCCTCTTTTTTTATAGAATTCATTTTCATTGATTTGTTATTCTATCAAATCCCCTCTCCAGTGTCAATAAATCTTAAATATTCAATAAATAATTAAAATTACCATATTTATTTTAATTTAAAGATAGCGACGGTTAAAAAATCAAATAACTTTTTCTTTTCGCCTTTGCAATTTGGACAAAAACGTTCTGTTCCATCCAAAGCATCACTTTTAGGGCAAGATAAAAAAGTTTTTTTGCATTTTAAACATTTTGTTAATCTCGGTCTAGGTGGTATCATTTATAGTTAGCCTTTAAATTCATCTTCAATGTATCTTTTAAGTGCTTGATCCATAAATTCAGGATAAGAATTGCTCGCTTTTATAGTTTTTATAAGAGTGCAAACGATATTATTTATCTTGACAATTTGATTGAAATTTGTCTTTTCTTCTTCACTAAAATCATTAAAATCTCTTTGATAAATTTTCATAATTTTTTCAATAGGATGAAATTCTCCATCGATCAATTCAGATATTATAAGCGGCATTTTCTTTTCTAAAAGTTCGCTAAGTTGTATTATATTTTGTTTGAAATTTTCATCATTAAATTCAAAGTCTGAAATTTGAAATTCATAACACATAATTTCTTGATCATAATTTTTAGTGCTGAGTAAATATTCTTGATTTTTGTTGAAAATATTTACAAGCTGTGAATTTAACTTTAAAGAATTGTCATGATCGGATTTTTCTTTTTTATAATTTCGGTGGACACTTAGAATTCGCATATGGTTATTGATCATATCTTCTGTGAAAATTTCATAAATCTTTTTTATCCCGTATCCTGTAGCACCAAGAGCTATGCCACCTAATATAATTTTTTTAAACATTTTTTTCTCCTTAATTTAAAATTATGAGGAAAGTATAAAATACTCTTGCGACAGGTTATGTCATGAAATTTTTATTTTTTTTTGACACAACCTTTCATATTTTTTCATTAAAATACTTATTAAAGGAGGATTTATGTTATCGGTAATTTTATTTTTAATCGTGGGTTTTGTTAGTTTTATCCTAATAGGAGTTTTTCGGGTGTTACTTCTTCGAGTGTTACTTCTTGCTTTTGTGTTGATAGTATTTTTTATAAATAAAAGATATGGATTTTTAAATTTTACAGGTATTTTGTTTTTGTTAGTAGTTATTGCATGGTTGATTAAACAATATAAAAATAAATTATAGGGCAATATCAAAAAAAATTATTCAATATTTAAAAAATGAATTCATAATATCATCGTTTATTTTAAAAAATTTATAATGTAAAATACATTTTTTTAACAATATTTATTTAATAATAATTAAATTCTTTAAATTTATTTCCTGCAAATATATAAATTTTCAATATAAAAAATATTTTTTATTTTTATCATTACAAATTTTTATTATTAAATGTAATAATTATTACTATATAATTGCAATTTTTATTTTAATTACAAAAGGAGAATATGTGAGAAGTTTAAAAATTAAGTTTTCACTCATTACAAACGTAATATCTATTACAATACTAATCGTTTTGGGAATAGCTACTTATTTATTTGTAAGCAAGTTGATACATGAAGAAGTTTTAAGAAATGAGCATAATTATATAAAAATGGCAAAGAATTCTATTACATTTTTTAATGAAAAAAATTTAAAAACTCTTAAAGGTTATGCAAAAAATATTTTAGAACTTCCTTATGAAAAAATAAATAATCAACAAGTTTTAATGGAAAATATAGGTGAAGAACTTAAACTTTTAAGGGATGCTGGAGGATTTTTGGCAGTTTATATTGCTCAACCTAATGGAGAATTAATTGTTTCTGATACTGATTCTGATTCTAAAGGGTTAGATTTTGGTATTTATGGAAAAGCAGATAATTATGATGCAAGAACAAAAGAATATTATCAAGAAGCTTTAAAAACAAATGATGTATATGTAACATCCTCATATATCGATGCTACTTCTAAACTTCCTTGTTTTACCTACTCTAAAGCCCTATACAAAGATGGTAAATTTATTGGAGTTTTGGCAATCGATGTTTTAACTAAAGATTTACAACAAGAGTATGAGGCAAATCCTGGAAGAACTTTTGCATTTGATAAAAACAATAAAATTTTTGCAGCGACAGATAAATTTCAATTATCGCAAGAATACGATGCCTCTCATATTGCAATTCCTGCTAAAGAAAAAGCAGATTTTGAACCTTTTGAATACACAAGAAAAAAAGACGGTTCTCGCGGACTTGCAATGTGCGTTAAAGTAGGAGAAAATAGGGTTTGCACTGGCCAATCAATTAGCAAAATTGAGGAACCTATTAATAAAATGAATTATATTCAAATTATAATTATATCAATTGCTATTATAATTAATTTTGTACTAATTTACGCATTAACAGCCAAACTC
>NZ_JACHTO010000032.1:0-9119 GCF_020135895.1 Campylobacter sp. 2457A
TGAGTATGTTTTGTGGTATAAATATTTATTTATTTATTTATTCGTATAGTTTCATATATACTATGGTGTATTTTTTTTGTGTATTTCCTAAGATTTTCGCCCAGCCAAGTTTGGCGGTATTTTCATCCCCTAAGATAAATTTCATTTCTGAAGAATAGTTGATTTTAAGGTATAAATCAACGCAAAATTCATTATTTGTTAAAAACATTATACTATTTTTTAAATCATCATGTTTAGCTCCATTGGGCATAAATTTAACCGCTTCTTGATATGAAATATCTTTTATATAAATTGCTATTTTATTTTGATAAGAGGTAAATTTATCACCCAGTATAAAATTATTTCCCAAGGCGTGATTTTTTATACCCAGTTTATTTCTTTGAGTATCTGAGATTAAAATTTGGTGGGGCAAATTTTCAATGATCGATAATTTGTCTTTTAATTTAAAGTTAACTTGTAAAACTCTTTCTATATGTGTTTTTGGACGCCTTAAACTTAATAATAAAGGTGCAAAAGGCAAATATTTATTTGCGATATCATATTCTTTAATTCCTAATATATTAAATAAAATTTGAGAAATAGAGTCTTTAAAATTATCATTAAAAGATCTCGGATAATTTTTTAAGCCAACGACATCGAAAAATATCCAAAGTAAATAGTGATTAAAAAAATCAAAAAATAAAGTCCAACCTTGCTCTCCATCTTCATTTCTAGATAATTTATCTAACATAAATGAAGGAAGTTGTGAAGAAACTCCATGCAACCCCATAAAATTTACAAATAATTCTATAAATGATTGATCTGAAAAAATAATTTTTTCTAGATCTTTATTTGGATGTTTTAGACTTTTATTGGTTCTTAAAAATATATTTTTTTTCCCATAATCTTTTTCTAATTTTCTTATAAGTTTAAAAAAACTATATGAAGTTAGATCATTCATATTAAAGCTTTTTTTCCAAAGGAAGCAGGGTAATGTAGAATTTCTTTTGAGTCAAGACATTTTATCTTTAATTCACAAAAGGAATTAATGCTAGCAAAAGATGCTAAAAATTTGGATATAACTAATCCTAATAAATACACTTCGCCTAAAGTATAAAACTTAGAATCTTTAATGCTAAAAATAGCTACTGTTCCCTTTTTTGTAATATTTTCATCAATTAGATAAGTGCTTTTGCTTTGAATATCAACTATAGATTCTTGTAAAAGTTCATAAGATTTCCAATTTAATTGATTATCTAAAAAACTATAGCTTTCTAATACACCAAAAAAAGCTTTTCTGCTTAATATAGTTTGATAAGAAAAAGATAGCACGGAAACAAGTTTCCACAATAAATTACCATCAACGCTACATCTTCTCGCTTCGCTTGGAATTTCGATATTTTTAGTATCAACACCTTTTAAATTGCAATTATTGATATCGCCTATTTTTAATCTTGAAGGAAGATCTCCATTGGAGCATAAAAGATCAATGCTTATGGTTTCATCCATTAAATAAGAGGAGAAAAAGGAAATTTCACTAAATACTTCTCCTTTAGAATTCTTTTTAGTATTTATGCTATAAAAGTCTTTTTGATTATCTTTTAAAAATTCAAAACGTTCAAAACTTTTATAGTTTTTTAACAATCTTTTACCCCCTTCGCTATTGTGTGCTTTAACTTGCAATGTTTGTATAATCTCATAAGCTTTAGGTTGGCTTCTATCAATAAAAATTCGATAACTATCTTTTTTATGATTATTTATAAGAGGTTCTGCGCTTTTTGCAAAGATATTGATAATGGGTGTCATACCTAAAGAAAGTAATTCTTTTCTAAATATGCAATTTGTTGGAAAAGGCTTGGAGAATTTAAATTCAATATTAATTGTTCTTCCTTGACAATTATTTAAAACATCTAAGCCATTAATTCTTAGAAAATTAAATTTATGAGGCATAAAAAAATATTCCCTCAATAAAGAAAAAGCTTCAAAACCTAAATCATTATAAGATAAACTACTTTCATCTGGATTTAATCCTATTTTTTCAATATCATAAGTATTGAGAAAAAATTCTTCATCGGTGTCTAAACATTGAATTTTTAATTCTTTCAAATAAGAGTGTATATATAATAATAAAGTAGTAGACATGTAAGTATCATTACCTAAATATAAATTAATTTTTTCTAAACCTAAATCACTTATTTTTGTTTCTGCTTTATCTATTTGTAATTTTAAGTTAAAAGTATAGTCTTGGTTTTTACTTGATACAAAAACCTCATTTATGGAAATAGGATAAAGATAGACATCATAAACAGTTTTAAATTCACAAATGCATTTATCTATAGGTTTTGATTTAACAATAGTCCCTTTAGGAATAGTAAGTTTATTTTCTTTGCTATTTTGTTCAAGTTTAAATTCTTGCATACATAAAGAGGGCAGGGGATTTGTATAGTTTGGAGAAACTATATTGATTAAAGATTCTGCAATATGTGGGATATTTTCATCAAGTTCTTGATGAATTTTAGAACTTAGGATCGCTAAATTTTCAATAATTCTTTCTACATCAGGATCTTTACTATCGTAAGCTAAAAATGGAGCTAGTTTTGGATAATTTTTTACAAAATATTCTCTAGTTTCATATAGATATTCGAGTTCTTTTTGGTAATAAAAGATATTATCCTTCATTTAACCTCGCAATATCTATTATTTTTGAAGATAATCTCTATACTAAATTCTTTAAAACGATCTTCTTGAAAAAAACATTTTGTAATAAAAGAAAGCTGCCAAGGACTTAAGCTATTATCATAAGTAATAGAAACAACTCTTATTCTTTTTTCATAATTATCAATTAACTTTCTTATTTCCTTAGCCATTGATATGCATAATTCACTAGAACTAAGATTAATGTCAGTCATATTTGGCATCCCTAAATCTTTCGCGGTATAACAGTCATTAATCTTGGAGTTGAGCAAAACTTTTATATTATTCTTTACATCCTCAAAATCATTTTGATAGAAAGGAATGTGTGCGTTTTGCTCGTCTAGATCGTGAATCAGTTTATCTAACAAAGACATTATTATTCTTTATCTAGCTTCCCTACCAAAGAAAGCTCAAAATTACCACCCATATATTTAAAATGCGGTCTAACACTTAGTCCTATTTTATACCATCCTGGTTCTCCTGGTATATCATCAACTTTAACTTGTGCAGCCCTAAATGGACGACGACTTCTTACTTCAGAAGGCGGATTTTCTTGATCAGAAATATATTGTCTTATCCATTCATTAAGTCCGTTTTCGATATCACTTCTTTCTTTCCAACTTCCTATTTCTTCTCGTTGTAAAACTTTTAGATAATGTGCTAATCTTGAGATTAGAAAGATATATGGAAGTTGAGTTCCTAGTCTATAGTTTGTTTCAGCTTCTTTGCCCTCTGGTGTATTTTGAAATATTTTTGGCTTTAATGGAGAGTTTGCTGAAAAAAATGCCGCATTATTACTATCTCTTCTTAAAGTTAAAGTTATAAAGCCTGCTTCAGCAAGTTCGTATTCTCTTCTATCGGTAATTAAAACTTCTGTAGGTATTTTTGATTGCATAGTGCCAAAACTCTCATAAAGATAAGTAGGTAAGTCTTTTACAGAGCCTCCACTTTTTGGTCCTATGATATTGCCACACCATCTATATTTGGCAAAACTTTCTGTTAATCTTGTGCAAAAAGTATATGAGGAGTTAGCCCATAATAAATGATTATGCGAAGCATGAACATTTTCTTTGTAATTAAAGCTTTTTATAGGATTTTCTTCTGGATCATAAGGACTTCTTGCTAAGAATCTTGTTACTAGCAAACCCGTATATTTAGAGTCTTCATTTTCCCTAAAAGTTCTCCATCTTGTATATTGCGGTCCTTCTAATAAACCTTGCAAATCTTGAATATTTGCAAGTTCAGAATAATCTTCAAGTCCAAAAAATTTTGGTCCAAAAGAAGTTAAAAAAGGAGAGTGACTCATAGCTGCAATACTAGCCATTTTATTTAAAAAAGTCATATCAGGACTTGCTGAACTAAGTTGATAATCTCCAATGATCGCCCCTACAGGCTCTCCTCCAAATTGCCCATACTCTGAAGAATATATATTTTTATAGACAACACTTTGTGTTATATCTGGATTATTTTCAAAATCCTCTAAAGCTTCTTCTTTTGTTATGTCAAATAAATTGATTTTTATATTTTCATTAAAATCAGTTCTTTCAACTAAAAATCTAAGTCCGCGCCATGTGGATTCAAGCTTTTGAAATTCTTCATTGTGTAAAATTTCATCCATTTGCATTGAAAGCAAGTCATCAATATGTGCTATCATCTCATCAAGTGCAAATTTATTAATTTTTTCTTCAGCATTATCGCTTTTAACAATCTCTGAAATAAATTCAGCAACACCTCTTTTAGCAATGCTATAACTTTCATCAGTTTTAGAATATTTGCTTTTTTCCATAATTTGTTCAATAATTGGAGTATCGACTATTTTAGTATTTGCCATTTTAATTTCCTTGCTCTTCTTGTTTAATTTCTAAAAGTAATTTCTCTTTAGTTTTTTCATTTTTCAATGCTTCTAAAACAGCTTTTCTAAAATCAGGGATATTGCCCATAGGTCCCTTTAGTGCCATCAACGCTTCTCTTAACTGCAATAACTTATTTAATTCAGGTATTTGTTTAGCTAAATTATCCGGTGAAAAATCCTTCATGCTGGCAATATTAAGTTTAACATCAAGCTCTTCAGCTCCTGTACCAAGGGTATTTTTTACACTAAAGCTTGTTGATATGTTAAGTTTTCTCATAACTTGATCGAAATTGATTTTGTTAATCTGCAAAATCTCTCTTTCTTCTAAAGGAGTTTCATTTTTTCCTTTTAAATTCGCCATTACCATTAATTTTAACGGTAATTCTACATCTTCGCTTTGTCCATTAGTTTTGGCTTTGTATGTAATATTAATACGTTCTTTTGGGGCATGAGATCCATCTGACATTGTTAAATCCTTAAAAGTAATATTTTTTTAGTTTGATTATTATATTAAAATTTGCTAAATTTAATCTTGTATCATTTAATTTTATTTTTTGCGTTTTCATATTCTTCAGCTAAATAGTCTTTTAATAAAGTTTTTTCCATTAATTCTACTAAATATATATATAGAATTTTTGAGTTTTTTTTCATTCCTTTTGATTCAAAAATTTTTGCCATTTCTAACAAGGAGTTAATATTATTCATAATAGAATTGTTAAAATTCTCTTTATCGATATTTATTAAGATTTGTTCAAAATCTTGCGATATTTGTTCTTTATCGGTTTTTTTAATTGAAAATAAGCTTTTTTTATGTTCTTTTGCCCTGATAAAATATTTATAAACTTCTTCTTTACAAATAAAATCACCATTTTGAAAACGTAAAAGTTCAATGGTTTCAAATTTGGAAATAAAATCACTCGTTAATATCATAAGAATATCTAGTTGTTTATTTTTTTTCTTTTTTTCTAAAAAATGACAGAAAAGTTGTATGCCTTCTATCCAAAAAGGATTTAAAATAAGCTCATGCATAAAACATTTAATGTGTTCTATATCATTTTTTTTATCAGACAGCAATATACGGATTGCATCAGCATCGGGTTTTCTTATTTTAGTGATCTTTTCACTATTGCATTCTGGTAAGCATTTGATTTTTCCCCACATCGCTTGAGAAAATAAAGCATAAACACTAAGGTTATTTTCATCTTCATCTAAGAGTTCAAAAGCAAGTTTTTGATAAAAATTTTTGTATTCTCTTTCATTGAGGGAATTAATATTATCACTTTTAATATTTACAGATACTTGAGTTACGGGTGATTTTGGAAGCTGTGCTGGAGTTTGGACAATTTCAATTTTTGCAAAATTACAAGATAATAAAGTTTCAAATTCTGAAAATAAAGCAATAAATTGCTTGGTAATTTCAGGAGATATAAGTATTTCTGTTTTATTATATTCTTGAATAAAATTTTGGATTAAATTTTGGATTTTTCGTTTTTGAGTTAATATATAATCATTATTTTCATCCATAAGTTTTTTTAAATGTTGAAAAAGAAGTAAAAGTTTCTCAAAACATTCTTGATTATTTAAATTAAAACAGGATAAAAGAAAATAATTACAGATTTTAAATTCTAAAGAATGTTGCATTAATATAAATTGAGAATATTGATAAACTTTATCCCAAGAAATATTTTCATGATTTAACGTTTTATATTTTGACATTTCATCTTCAAGCAATTGAAATTCTTGCAATTCGTCTAAATTATTTTTTGATTGATCACAAAAAGACATTTTGATTCCTCTAAAAAATTTATCTCATTATAATTAAATTTTAAAAAATATTATGTTAATTTTTTAAAAATTTTACTTTTAATAATTTAGAATTGAGTTAAAAATTATAAATTTAATTTAAAGAAAGGATTTAATTTAAATGTTTTATAAAAAAAGCTTATTTCTTTTATTACCTTTAATTTTTTGTGCTTGTTCAAGTATGGTCAGCATCAAAATCAACAATAAAGAAAATTCTAATCTCAATAAAAGAAATGATGATGTTCCTGTGACGGCTATCATATATCAGCTTAAAGATATTAAAAAATTTGAAGAAGCAAGCGATATAGATTTGGCCACTAGAGAAGACGGTGTATTGGGAAAAGATAAACTTGATTCTATTAAAACACAAATTGCACCCAAAGATAATACTATTGCAATTAAAGTAGATAGTGGAGAAGTTCCTTATGTTGGAGTTCTTGTTTTATTTGCAAATAATACAAACAAGGTGACAAAAGTATGGGCAAAAACTAAAGACGCAAATGGATTTGGAAGTGGCAAGTATTTAAAATTTGAAATATCTAAAAAGGGTATTAAAAGAATTGAGTAGGAAATATATATGGCAAATAAATTAAAAGTTGCTTGGTTTGATGGACTCAATATTGGACAAACTCATTTTGAGCAACAAGAAAGATTTTTTAATAGAAATATAGACCTTAAGACTATAAATATATATAGCAATTTATATGGTATAATTGACTTAGAATTTTCTCAAGAAATGTTATTACAAGGAAAAATTGCACTTTCTAAAATTTCAGGTATTGCACAAGATGGAAGCATTTTTAATGCGCCCGAACAAGATTTGTTACCAGAACCTATTGAAATTAATTATGAATCTTTGATTGATTCTGTTGTAGTATTGAAAATTCCAATCGGAGTTACGGATATTGCTGATTTATCTTTAAGAAACACTTTTCCAAATTCAAAATATATATGTCTTAGAAATAGTATTGCTTTAAGGAATTATGATGATTCAAAATCTAATGCAATGGATAAAATTGAAGATGAATATGAGCTTGAAAATTTAACCTTTACTCAAGAAAAAAAAGATTTACTCCTTGCAAGTCTAAGATTAAAGCTTGGTATTTTAGGCAATTCAACTCCAGACGAACTTGAATTGCCAATCGCAAAAATTAAAAATATTGATATTAATAAAAAAATAGAGTTGGAAAATGATTTTATACCTACTTGTTTAAATATTAGCAAAATACCCACTATAAGATCTTTTTTAGAAGAAATTATTTTTTCAATTAATCAGCACAAAAAAGTTTTATCTAATATTTTTAAAGGCATAGATCAAACAAAAAATACATTAGATTTTAGCACTTTTTTATCTCTTAATCTTTTAAAAAAATGGTATTTGATATTTTCACATCTATCAAAAAAAGATAAAATACACCCTGAATTTTTATATGAAAAATTTTTAGAATTTCAAGGAGAACTTGCAGCTTTTAGCAATGAAGAATCTTTTTTAGATTTTATTCCGTATAAGCATGATAATCTTTATGGTACCTTTTTAAATATGATGAATAATTTAAGATTATTATTTTCTAAAATCACAAGTCCTAAATATTTTATAGCCAAAACCAGCATTAATGGTAATGGTTTTTATGATTTTATTTTTGATAATCCAGGTGTTTTAGAAGATGCCGAAATTTATTTCGCAATTCGTGCAGATTCAACTATAGAATATTTACTTAGTAATTTTAAAACTCAAAGTAAAATACATACTCAAAGTAAAATTAAAAATATAGTCGCAACCCAACTTGAAGGTTTGAATGTGGATCAAGTGCCTAATATTCCTTCTAGTATTCCTTATTTAAACGGTTATGTTTATTATAAAATAGATAAAAGAGACCCATTATTTAAGGATTTTAAAAATGAAAATGTTATCAGTATTTATTTAACTAATAATATCAAAAATCCTGATATCATAATGTGGGCGGTATTTCAATGAATGAAATAATTAACAATGAAGAAAAAAAGGCATTAAGCTTACTTCTTGATTCAAATTTTGATGGTTTAAAAAATAATAAAATTGTAGATTATTCCTTAGAATTGCTTTTGCTCTCTTATAGACTTTCAAAGATCACTTCTATAGATACAAATAATATTAATCAACTTAGGGAAACATTGATTAATAAAATTTTAGACATAACTTCAAAACTAAGTATGTGCAAAGAATATGATGAAAAAGAAATTATTAAATTTAAATATTGTCTTTGTGTTTTTATAGATGAAAGTTTAATGAAAAATGAACTTTTTATTGATTTTTGGGCTCACAATACTTTAACCGTTAGACTATTTGATGAAACTTTGGGCGGTAATAATTTTTATGATATCGCATCTTCGTGGATTAATAATCCTTTTAAATTTAAAGATTTTTTGGAATTTATTTATGTTTGCTTAATTCTTGGATATAAGGGAAAATACAATGAAGCCAAAGATAGAGATGAAAAAATAATTCATTTTTGTGATAATATTGCTGCATCATTAAGGCCAGTTTATAAAGTAGAAGAGGAGTTAGCTTTTAATAAAGCATATAAGATCAGTTTAAAAGAAAATTTTTGGCAGAAATTTATAAGATTATATTTTAAAAAAATTATTATTATTATACCAATGTTAATTATATTGGGAGTATTTGGTTATACAATTTTTAATTTAGAAACTAATAATCTTAAAGTGGATAATAATATATCTGTATTGATAAAAAAACTAATGCCTATAGAGTAAATAAAATTATAGTTTTTAATTATATAAGTTGTGAAATAAA
>NZ_JACHTO010000033.1:0-9086 GCF_020135895.1 Campylobacter sp. 2457A
TCTTTATTGTTAGTTTGGTTTGGTTGTTGTTCTATATAGGGTTTGTTTATTGTTTGCAAATAAGAGTTTGATTGATTTAGGTTAATCTTTATTTTTCATATCTTTGATTTGGTTATTTAAAAGGATTTAGTTTAAGGTTTGGGTTTGTATTTGCTTGTGTAGGTTTATCTTGTTTAGTTGTATGGCTTTAGCTGATGTTTGATTGGTTTTTGTTTTTTGGTTGTCAAGGTTAAGTTAGTTTGGTTGGATTTGTCTTATATAGTTAAGTTTTTGGGATTAGTTTGTTAAGTCTTATTAGGGTGGGTTTTATATCTTGTTAAAAATTAATCTTTTAATTTTTCTTTGGATGCTTTGTATGTTTTAACTTTTGTTGTTTTAGTTTATTTTGTTTAGTTTTAGATTTATTAGGTTGTATATAGGATTCTAGTTTTTTAGCTTAGGGATAGAGTTTATTAAATGATTGATGAGAAATGTTTTTGAGTTAGTGTTTATAAAGATTCATTTTATAGTTGATTTTAGTTAGGTAGATTGGATTTTTATTTTTGGAAATCTAGTTTATTGGTAGTGATTAGTTTTTGAGTTGGTTATCTCGTTAAATTTATTTTTTAGTTTTAAGAGTTATCATGTATTTTTAAATTATTAAATGATTTGTGGTGTAGAGATTTATTTATGTAAATTTGTATTTTTTACTAGCCTAAAAAAGGGTGTTAGTGGTTATGATAAACTATACAAAGATTAAAGCAAGAAATTTTAATTTTTGGATAAAAATAATAAAATATTTTTATATTTGACAAATCAAAAAATTTATAAGAAAAAAAGATCTTAGAAAAATTTTTAAATAAGTCTTTGACAAACTTACAAAGGCATCAACAAATTCTTAAAAAATTAAAAAACTTGTAGGGATTTTTTCTTTATCAAAAGTAAATTTTAGTAAAATAATAAATTATTTTTTATTAAAGGTTGATGATGCTTTTTACTTTGCTTAATGAAAAAGAATTTTTAAATCCTTATTATCGCAAAAAGCCTATTTTAGAGACAGAATTAAACGATTTTGTTAAGATTTTAAAGGACTATAAAACCAACCTCGAAAACAATCTCAAAAACAACGAAGATTCCCTCGTGGCAAATGCATTAAGCAAATTTTTTGAAAGTTTAAATTTTGAATGCGAAGTCAAAAGCATACACAAAGGCAATAGCGGCATAGATTTAGCCTTAAAAAAAGATGGATTTACTCAAGTCATCATCGAAGCAAAAACGCCTCATTCTAAAGAATTTTTCACTCAAAACAAGCCAAATTGCAAAGCCTTGCAAGAGTGCATTTTGTATTATCTTCGCGAAAGAAAAGCCCTAAATTCATCGCTTAAGCATATCATCATCACGGATTTTTATAGTTTTTTCATTTTCAAGGCAGATTTGTTTGAAGAGCTTTTTAACAAAAACAAGCATTGTAAGGAAGCTTTTGAAAATTTTGAAAGCAAAGCCTCTCTTTTTAAAGGCAATACCGATGAAATTTATAAAGAATTTGAAAAGCTTTTAAATTCAGATCTTTATCTTAAAAGCAGTTTGAAAGGAATTTTTATCGACTTAAAGCCGATTTTAGAGCAAGAAAAACCAAGCTTTAGCGAGTTAAAACCCTTGTTTAAAATTTTTAATAAAGCTTGTTTATTGGCCGAATTCAATCCAAACGACGCAAATTCCCTAAACAACGCGTTTTATAAAGAGCTTTTGTATATCCTAGGGCTTTGTGAAAACAAACAAAACTCAAAACTCATCATCGCCAAAAGCGAGGAAAGCAAAGAAGAGCAGGGTACTTTTTATACGGCTATTAATTCCAAGCTTAAAGAAGAAAATTTTGAAGTCATTTTAAAGCTTTTGATTTTATGGTTAAATCGTATTTTATTTTTAAAGCTTATCGAGTCAAATTTGGTGCGTTTTAATGATGATAAAAATTTGAAATTTTTAAATGTCAAAAAAATTCCAGATTTTGGTAAATTGAGCGAACTTTTCTTTGAAATTTTAGCTAAGGCAAAAGATACAAGAAAGAAAAGCGAATTTGCTTATTTGCCTTACTTGAATTCATCTTTATTTGAAAAACAAAGCATAGAAAATACCCTTGAAATCGCAAATTTAAGCAACAATCTAAAGCTTGATTACTATAAACACACAGTGTTAAAGGATGATAAATGCAAGGCTAAAAAAGGACAAGTTGGGCTTTTAGAGTATTTGTTTGAATTTTTAGATAGTTTTGATTTTGGTAGCGATGATGAGCAAAGCGAAATTTTAAGCCAAAAAGAACTCATAAGCTCTAGCGTTTTAGGAAATGTTTTTGAAAAACTCAACGGCTACAAAGAAGGAAGTTTTTATACGCCAAGCTTTATCACTTCTTATATGTGTAAAGAAAGTATCACAAAAGTAGTTCTTGATAAATTCAACGCCAAATTCGATCTTGAGGCTAAAGACATAAGCGAGTTAAGAAAATCTTTGAGAAAAGAAGACAAAAACGCACAAAAAGAGCTTTTAAATTCTATCAAAATTTGCGATCCGGCCGTGGGAAGTGGGCATTTTTTAGTTTCTGCTTTAAATGTGATGCTTAGCATTTATGATGAATTAAATCTTTTCGAAGAAGAATTTTACCTAGAGGTGCAAAACGATGAAATTCTCATCACTGATCGCAAAGGTGAATTTATAGAATACAAACGCCCAAGCACGCACAAAGACAAAGCGCATTTGATCCAACAAGAACTTTTTCACACAAAAAAAGACATCATAGAAAACAATCTTTTTGGCGTCGATATCAACCCAAATTCTTGCGAGATCACCAAACTAAGACTTTGGATAGAGCTTTTAAAGCATAGTTTTTATCAAAGTTTTGATGATGAGAATTATCACGATCTTAAAACCCTACCCAACATCGACATAAACATAAAATGCGGAAATTCTTTGATCGCGTATTTTGACACTCAAAAGTCTTTATCGCATTACCCTAACATCAAAGAGCGTATGAAAAAGTATCAACACATAGTTAAAGACTATAAGGAAGGATTTTACACCGATAAAAATCTCATCGCTAAAGAAATCAAAAACCTCAAAGAATCTTTTAAAAATTTTTGCCTTAAAGACAAATTTGCCAAAGAAATCAAACAACTAACCAACAACGCAAACGAGTATTCTAAAAAATACGGCGATTTTTTAGCCGATGAACATCACGATGAAAAATTTAAAAGCTTTTTTTCTAAAAATATGTTTGAATTCAGTTTTGATGAAAAAGCTGCAAGAAAAGAATTTAAAAAACTTTTAGATCTTTATGAGCGTATTTTTGAGCTAGAAAAATCACATCCTTTTGAGTGGCGTTTTGAATTCCCTGAAGTGCTTGATAGTAATGGAAATTTTCAAGGCTTTGATCTCATCATCGGCAATCCGCCTTATATCAGACAAGAAGAGATAAAAGAACTTAAGCCAAATTTGGCGAAAAATTATAAGGTTTATAAAGGCACGAGCGATATTTATACGTATTTTTACGAGCTAGGTTTTAACGTGCTTAAAGAAAATGGCGTCCTATCTTTCATCACATCTAACAAATACACTCGTGCAGGATACGGCGAGGCTTTGCGTGAATTTTTACTCAAAAATACTCAAATTTGCGAATACATCGATCTAAACGGCGTCAAAGTTTTTGGTAACGCCACAGTGGATACAAGCATACTGAGTTTTAAAAAACTAAAGCCTAAAGATTCTTATTTCAAATACCTTGCCTTAGATAATGAAAATTTAAAAGCTTGTCAATTTCATATCGCTTTAAATACAAATTTCAAAGAACTTCCGCAAAAATCCTTAAGTAAAGAAAGCTTTACTTTTAGCGATGAAAACATCAGTGCCCTAAAGGCTAAGATAGATCGTATAGGCACTCCGCTTAAGGATTGGTATGGGCTTAATATAAATTATGGTATCAAAACCGGCTACAATGAAGCTTTTATCATCACCACTGAAAAAAAAGATGAGATTTTAGCAAATTGCAAAGACGAAGAAGAAAAAGAACGCACCGCCAAACTCATACGTAAAATGCTACGCGGACGCGATATAAAAAGATATGCTTATGAATGGGCGGGACTTTGGATAATCAATACTCACAATGGATATAAAGATGAAAATAAAAACCAAATTCCACCTATAAATATAGCTGAATATCCAAGCTTGAAAAAACATTTAGATGAATTTTATCCACAATTAGAAAAAAGGGCTGATAAAGGAATTACCCCCTATAATCTTAGAAATTGTGCCTATATCGAAGAATTTGAAAAAGAAAAGATTGTTTATCCTTGTATTATGTCAAAGGAGCCTTGCTTTTCTTATGAAAAAAATTATTCTATAGCTATGGCACCTGCTAATATTATCACCTCAAATGCAAATATTTTAAAATATTTCTTAGCATTTTTTAATAGCAATTTTATTTATTTAATGTTGAGAAAATTTTATATGGGCGGCGGTATAGAGGGAGAATTAAAAACTAATAATTTAGAAAAACTTCCTATACCAAAGATAAATTCCAAAAATCAAAAAACAGCCGATGAATTAGTAACCCTAGTCGATGAGATTTTAAAAGCCAAAGAACAAGACAAAAACGCAGACACCAAAATTCAAGAAGACAAAATAAACACTTTAGTTTATAAGTTGTATAATCTCACCGAAGATGAGATAAAAATAATCGAAGGTAAGTAATGGAATATAAAGAGCAAATAATAGAAATCGCCAAAAAGTTAAATATAGAAAAAAATAAAATATTATATGTAAAATATTCTAATTTATTTGAAATTAGTGATTGTAAAATATCTATTGCTACTGACATTTTTCAAAAATATAATTTATTTTTTAATAATTGTAAAGTGCCAAATTTAATTTTAGAATTTCCTATACAATCTTTAAAATTTGAATCGTGTTGTTTTGAAGATGGTTTTATAATAAGAGATGATTTTAATGGATATGTTTCAATTGAAAATAGTATTTTTGAAAATTATTTTAGTATTCTTTGGGTTAAAAAAGAAATATATAAAATAAATATCAATAAGAATAATTTTAATGAAGTAGGTATTTTTGAGAATAAAATTTTAAATTTTAAATTCGAAGAAAATACTATACAAAATATTAGTGTAAGTAATAATTTATTTAGCAAAGAAGCTTATTTTAATTATAATAGCTTTAGTAATGAGTGTATGTTTTTTAAAAATTCATTTGAAAATTTATCTTTTTATGGAGCAAAATTTAATTCTTTTGTATTTTTTCAAAATACTATAAAAGGCAGTTTAAATGCTGTCAATGCAAATTTAAATTTTGATTTTGAAAATTTAAAAGAGAAAATCAATCAAAAATATGGAGAATTTAATAAAAACAAACAAGACAAAAAACCTTTACATGAATTTGCTAATGATTTTAGAGATTCTTTTAGGACTTTTAAAAATGCCTTGATAAAAGATAACAATCTCTTAGATGCATCAAATTTTCACAAATACGAGCTTTATTGTAAAGAAATAGAGTTAAAACAAAATTGGGATAAAAAAGGCAAAAATGTAGAAAATATGACAGATTTAGAAAAAAATATTTCGAGAATTCGAGATTTTGTGGATTTTTTACTTTTGGGATTTTATCGCAAACTTTGCGATCATCATACGGACTTTTTGCGAGTTTTTAATAATCTTATTTTATTGATTGCTTTGTATGTTTTGTTTATTTTTATAGGAGGATTTGAGTTTAATTTAGAAAAAAAATCCAAAGATTTGGATAAATTATCAAATATATTTTCTTTTTTTACAGAAGCTAAACAAAAAATTTTAAATTTTTCATTTATACAACAATATTATGGCTATATTTTGATAATTTTTTGTATTATTTGTTTGATTTTTATTATAGTGACACTTTATAAGATTTTAAAAGATATACAATTAGATTTTATAAAAAACATAATTTTTAAAGATGGATTAAAAAGTTTATGGAATTTATGTGCTTATGTTTTTGCTTTACTGGTAATTTTACTTTATATAAATATCTTTATTCCAAAGAGTCAAAATAATTTAACGATTTTATCAAATATAGGGATATTTTTTGCATTTTGCATTTTTTATTTGTGGATAGTATATTTAAATTCATTATTTTTTAGATATATTCTTATAGTTTTTAGTTATATTGTTACTATTTTTGCTATGGGTAAAAATATATTTATTTTAAATCCTTTAATTGGAAAGCTTGTTTATGATAAAATATCTTTTGATAATCCTTTATTTATACATTTAACATTTGCTTATACTATACTAATGGCTTTAGTCCTTTTTTCGCTCCAAAAAACCGCACGTAAAAATTCCATAGTGCCTAGCTAAAAACAAATGAAAATCAAGGAAATACGATGAAAGATGAGGGATTAAATGGGTAGTGAAAATTTTATCGAGAATTTAAAACGTTATGGCATTTTGGCTAGAGATGCTAAAAGATTTAAAAAATGGAAAACTAGGATATTTATATCTAATGCCGCTATAGAAGAAGTAGATTTCAAAACTTTGCAAGAAGAAGGTATAAAAAAACTTTATGTATATGATTGTAAAATTTCAAACATAAAATTTTCAAATCAAAATGATCTAAGAATTTATTTTGTCAAATGTAATTTCTTAGATCAAGTTATTGCTTCAAAATGTAATTTTGAAAAAGAAGCGAATTTTAAAAAAACAATATTTCAAGATAAGGTGATTTTTACTGGAGCAACATTTCAAAAAGAAGCGAGTTTTAACGAAACAACATTTCAAAAAGAAGCGAGTTTTTCTAATTGCGAATTTAAAGATAAGGCAAATTTTAAACGTTTTACATCCGTTGCACTATCACCCAAGGATGGAAATTATAACGAATTAAATATTTTATTTGAAAATTGTATTTTTAACAAAAGAGCAGATTTTCATAATTCTAAAATTGCCAATGGTATATATTTCACTGATAATAGAGATTATAGCGAATCAAATATTTTATTTGAAGATTGTATTTTTAACAAAAGAGCAGATTTTCATAATTCTAAAATTGCCAATAGTATATATTTCACTGATTCTCATTTTAAAGATTATGCCGATTTTCACGCGTGTGGATTTGAAAAAAATACTTGTTTTTATAGAGTAAAATTTGAAAAAGTTCCGAATTTTAGTGCTTGTTATTTTAAGGAGCAAAAAGCTGTAAATTTAATTAATGTTGATATAGACAAATTAAATTTTAAATCAGTAGAAAATTATATAAAAGATAATTATAAAGATGAAATTAATAAAGATGAAAAAAGTATTTTTAAAATTGAAAATAAGTATAAATTAAAATGCGCTAAAGATTGTAAAGATTCTTTTAGGGTTATTAAAGATGTTTTAACAAATCAAAACAATACTTTAGAAGCTCAAGAATGGCATAAATTAGAACTTTATACCAAGGAAAAAGAGCTAGAAATTCTATTAGGAGAAGATGAAAAAGGTAAAAGTAAGCGTAAAATAAAAAAAATAAGCTTTAGAAAAAATATAATAGAGGATATAATAGCAAGTATTGGTTGTTTTATCATTTATTTTTTAATCTTTATGAGTAAATTAACTTTTAATTTTTTCTTGGCACTTTTTAAAATTCGATGTAAAACCATATATAAAATAGTTAAATTTGTCTTATCTTATGTATTTAAATGCTTTTTGGTATTTTTTAAAATTCTAGCCAAAACCATATATAAAATAATACAAATTATTTTATTTTGCATATTTAACATAAAATCAATTGATAGAATTATAAAGCTTGAATTTTTGAAATACAAGAGAAAAATCAGTCGTTTTGGAAAGAGAATGACTGATTTTACTTTATGGTTTGATTGTGTCTTGTTGCATATATATAGAAATACAAGCGATCATCATACAAATTTTTTAAAAATTTTAAATTTTACAATTTTAATGATTTCGCTATATGGCGCTATAAACTGTTTTTTTTTAAAAACTGTAAATTACTTTTCATCTCTTGAAAATTGGATAATACTTTGTATAAGCTATTGTATTTCTGTATTATTATTTATATTTTTAATAAGTCTTAAACAAAAATTTATTTTTATCGCCTTTATTTTGGTGTTTATAATTGAAGGTATTTTTACAATAGGAGTTCTGACTTTTTTATCATCAGTATATATTCCAACGTTTTATTTTATGATTTATTTTTTAGGTATATTTATTTTTTATATTTTATTTACTTTTAAAATTGAGCTTTTTGTTTTTATTTTAAGGCTTCTTGCTTATGTAGTTTTAGTTATAGTTCTTTTTGAAAAACCGCAACTAATAAATCCTTTTATAGACGTATTTTCATCAGGTAAAATTTATGAAAGTAAATTAGAAAAAAAATTAAATGATTTTAATACAAGTGCTATTTTAAATTTAGCGAAAATATCTCAAAAAGATTTTAATCTAAGTATGGATTACAAAGATATTTCCTTTACGGAGTTAAATTCTGCTAAAAAAATAATTATAGACAATAAAGAAAATATCACAATTTTGCAAGATGAAAAACTAAAAATAGCAAAAGAATTTTTAGGTGATAAATATGAGCAGATTTTGCAAACCATAAATCAAGATGAGATTATGCAAAAAACGATAAAATCCACAAGTATTTTATATGGTATTATTCTTTTGCTTTGTATCTTTTCACTCCAAAAAACCGCACGTAAAAATTCCATAGTGCCGAGCTAAACAAATGAAAGTCAAGGAAATGCGATGAAAGATGAGAGATTAAATGAGTAGTGAAAATTTTATCGAGAATTTAAAACGTTATGGCATTTTAGCCAAAGGGGATTGGCGGCTTTACCCGTTTGGGACTAAGATAAAAATATCTGACGCTACTATAGAAAGCATAGATTTTGATGCTTTGCAAAGATGGCGTATAAAAGAACTCACTATAGAGAATAGTAAAATTTCAAAAATTAAATTTTCAAAGCAAAACGATGTAAAAATTTATTTTACCAAATGTGATTTTTTAGATCAAGTTTTTGCTTTGGAATGTAATTTTGAAAAAGAAGTTGAATTTGTCGGTTGCAGTTTTGAAAAAGAAGTTGA